>JAJDEI010000001.1 GCA_029259845.1 Planctomycetaceae bacterium
GGATGACTATTGCTGTCCGTGCCTTTACCCCCGGGTTGCTCCCCGTCCGTACCTGCGCACGGTGAAATTCGTCAGCGAGCCGCCTGTGCTGGAACCGGATCCTCTTCCGGCAGCCCCGGAACCTGCCGACGCTCCTGCGCCTCCCGCTCCGTCGGACGGACGCGGTTAGCAGCCCGTTGAAAAATGAACTCTCATGGGTGGCCGGGGCTGGTGGACAACGTCCGAAGCCCCGGTGAGGGTGGTTTGTGCGTAGGAATATCAAATCTCCGTCTGACCGGGGCTTTTGGTTGGTCCAGCCCCGGCCACCCGAAGCCGTTGTCCGACAGGCTGTTCGTCTGCGGCAGGTGCGGCTGTGTCAGCTGTGCTGAAGTTCGAATACGCACTCGTTTCTCGCACCGCCAAGATGGCAGTGGCACGCGGAATGGAGTTTTTCGACGGGCTGCGAGGCACGGCTATCCGCCAATCGAGATACTGTGGGCCTCAACGCGGAGACACTCTTTCCCGGCGGCTTGGCGGGCAAACTGAAGGAGAAGCGGCTGCCGGCACCGGGGACCGACTCCACCCAGACTTGTCCGCCATGTTGCTCAACGATGCGCCGCACAAAGTCCAGCCCGAGCCCTTTGCCTTGAGGTTGCTGCGTCCCCGTTCGATAGTACGGCTGGAAGATGTGTGGTTGCTGCTCACGCGGAATCCCTGGGCCGTCATCAGCGACCGTAAAAATGTGGGCGTCGCACGACGTTCGGTATTCGACGCGGATCTCTCCTTGCGGTTTGTCGAGATGACGGGCCGCGTTGGAGACAAGATTGGCGAAGACTTCGCGTAAGGCGACCCGGTCCGCCCAGACACGGACCGATTGTTCCGGAAGCGTGAGCGTCACGTCCCGGCCCTCCGCATAGATGAGCACGCGGTCCTGGACCTCTTTCAGGAGGACGTCGGTTTCCGTCCATTCGGGGATTCCGGCGTGCTCGGGGTCGGCCAGGATCGCCTCGACGACGTGCATCACACGATCACAACGGTCGCGAGCCGTCTGCAGAGAGTCGCGCACTTCGCGCGGGATGTCCTCGGCGAAGTCGTCAATGACCTCTTCGAGCACGTTGGTGATGGCGTTCAAGGACCCTCGTAGTTCGTGTCCGGCCAGCTTCGCATACTGCCGGACTTTCGGTTCAGATTGAAGAGACATTTCCTGGTTCCATTCCCGTTCTTTGTTACTTTGTCAAAAACATCTGGCTGATAGGGCGAAATCGGTCTCGAGCGTGAGCCCGTTGCCCGACAGAATGACTCTCAGCGCCAACCAGAATTGCGGTGTGACCTCGCCTCCCCGTGCCTTGCCGGTTCCGGTTGAGGGATCGCGAAGACATCGGATGCACTGAGGCGCAGAACACCCGGGCAGCCATTCGTCCCTCGATCCACTACCGACAGACCACTCGTGATACCACGAATGCCGAGATGCGTTCATGATGTCGCCGCATGGCGCTACCCGATGCCAGAGAGGTCAGTATCTAATCCTGCACCCCTTTGCATTCGCCGAGCGCGGTGGAAGGCGACCGGCCCTGTCTTCACCCAAGCAGCAACGCAAAGGACGAAGAGGCTTCGCGCCTCAATTAGCGCAACAGGCAGCAGAGAAGAATCGGCGTGGGCACCGGACGGCGCTCCACGAAATCGACCACGGGCGTGCCATGAAAATCATCGGAAGCATTGGCGAGAAGATGCGCGGGACCCGGGGCGCGCGGCGGCGGTGCGCCATTCCGCGTGTTACTCGTCGGAGTGTCCGCCGCGTCCTGGACCGTGATGTTCCTCGGACAGGAGCCGTTGTTATCGGGGCAGTGGTGAGGGAGGGGAGCGTCGTGCCGGACCGGCGCGTCTCGCTCGGCCAGCGTGCCGCACCGGGAGCAAGGGGGGGATTCGGTGTTGGTCGTCGAGCTGGGAGTGGCCGATCCGCAACAGCCGCAGCAGAGCGGCCATTCGCCGGACGTCAGCAACGCAAGAATCACAGCATACCGGATCATTCGAATCCCTCTCTGCTCATCAAGGCGGGGCGCATCCGTTCGATGATGGTAGTCGTCCATTTCCGGGTGGCCGGGGCGTTGTTCAGGCAACAGAGTTGAGGCCACGAAGAGTCGTCTTCCGACCGAACACGGAGGCCATGACGCGATTCGCTCATCGGCCGATTCGCTCATCGGCTACAGTCTCAGGGTTCCGCTTGGCTGATCAATCATTGGTTTCCGACCGCCCCAGCCATCCCCGTCTTTGAGCGGATACGCCCTATTAGATGCCGGTCGCTGGCGGCTTCTTCACACGAGCCGGGGGATTTCGTAAGATAATTGTTTCCCCGTCACGTGTGTCACCGAGTTGCTGAGCCGTCGCGTCAACGGTCAGAGAAATCGGTATAAATGCGTGAAGAATGCCGGGCTTTCGACCATCTAAAGGGGATGGAAGAAGCCATGTGTGCAGGCCCGCATGGCGACTCTATCCGTAACCGATGCCGTATCTGCCTGCCAGCAAGGGGATCGCGGTGCGCAACGGGCTCTGTACGACGAATTTCACCGGCGCGTGTTTCGGCTCGCCCTGCGGATGGTGGGGCCGGATGATGCGAACGACTTGACCCAACAAGCCTTTCTGCGAGTTTTTCAGAAGATCCATCAATTCGACAACCGCTCTCAGTTTGCGACGTGGTTGTACCGGGTGGTTACAAACGAATGCCTGCAGCACCTCAGATCAGAACATAAGCGGTCCGAATTCCGGCTGATTCACGATCCTCGCAGCGATTCCAATGCGAGTTCGACTCAGCTGGATAACAAGGAGGTGCTCCAGACGGCCCTGGGGAGGCTGGAACCAGATTTGCGAAGCATCTTTGTCCTGCGTGAAATCGAGGAGTTGGACTATCGTACCATCGCCGAGACCCTTGAGATCGCGGAAGGAACCGTGGCTTCCCGGCTCAATCGTGCACGGAAGCAATTGAAACACCACCTGGTCGATCTCGGATGGGTTCCGTGACCGGCACGGTTGTGAAATCACTGCGCTGAGAGTTTCCCCGAAGTCGTTACCTCATGAACTGTCCCGAAGTCCAATCGCGATTGTCTGCGTTTTACGACGATCAAATATCTGATGACGTTCGATCGAGGATCGATGCGCACCTGCACTCTTGTGCGGACTGTGCCTCAGTATTCGGCGATTACCAAGCCCTGACGGACTTTGTCCAACACACGCCGACGCCGGAGCCGTCCCCGAAACTTTGGGATCGAATCGACGAGCAACTCACGGTATCCCGTGCGATCCAGGCCAAATCCCCGACGGCCAAATCCCCAACGGCCAAATCCCCGGTAGCCAAACCTGTCGCGCGACCGGCGGGTGTTCGCCGTCGCGTGGTCGTCTTCTCCCCACTCGTCGCTGCCGTCATGGTGATCCTTGCCGTCGGCATCAGCTTGTCGACCGCTCAGCGGGACAAGCATCAATTCAAAGGCCTGGCTGGAGAATTCAATGAGTACCTGGCGGCCTACGCAGAGAACCCGGCTGCGGCTGTGGCGGGCCTGTTCGCCGAGTATCCGGCTGAAGAGGTCGGTTTTGACGAAGCGAAGCGACGAGTCGGGTATCGTCCCGTGGTGGCCAACTCTCTCCCTGACGGGTATTCCATCAATTCCATCCAATTGATGAAGATGCCCTGCTGCGACTGCATCAAGACGGTTTGCCTGAATGACCAGGGACTCCCCTTCCTGATTTTCGAGCATGACCTCGAGCAGGCTGCCTGGTTCGGCAACCGCGCATCCCGGCGGTGCAATTGTGGTGGAATGCCGGCGACCGTAATCGATCTCGACGGTCAGATCGCCGTGACCTGGAAGCTCGGAAAACGATCCGTCACCATCATCGGTGAGACGGATGTCGACGAAGTCGCCACATTGATGCCCTTTCTCGGCAAAGAACCCGCGAACGGTTGAACGAGAAAGAACTTCAGTGGAGTCCGGTGGCGCACGGCCCGACCAGCGATCTGGCCCTTGTCGCCTTCTTCTGCTCAGTCATGCCTTGAGAGTCCCGGCGAGATTCCGTTTTTGTGACCCGTGACCCGTCACTCGCGTCGCCTGAAAGCCGAGAGTCCCCATTTCCGAACGGTGAACACGTTCTGAAGACACCCGTTCCACACGAAAACGGGTGTCGACCATCTCTTCAGGCTTCGGACCATGGGGAATCTTCTGGCTGGTAGACCGGTTTGTGCAGCCGGTCGCTCTTGCCGATGACCTCGGATTAGGTCCATTGAGAATGCGAGATACCTGCCCCTTGAGTCTCTGCGATCTGCGTCAGGAACGAGATGCAGACTGGGGTGAGAAAGCGGGGCGACCGGCGGAAAGTGGCGGGCGGTGAGATATCGGAGCGCCCAGATGGTCACCTGCTGGCGATGGGTCAAACTGTTCGGATTTCCCGAACGGCTTGGCGCAGAGGCAGTCGGAGTCGAGGGCGTTCGTCACATAGTGCTGACGATTGAAGAAATCGGCCTGACAGGCCCCGAATTCCCCGTGAAGGCCTCTTTCAAACCGGTCAAGCTCAAACCGGAAACGGACCGAATGCTGACTTTGACCGAATGCGAAGCGCACCCCCCTGAACGGCAATGCCGCATCAGACGCCTTGAGAACGCCAATTGCCCGGCATGCACGAATTCGTGACGTGCTGACCAGAGAAATACTCCGCAAACCTCGACCGCGCCACGAGCGGTCGGTTGCTCCACGCCCGAGTGGACACGCCACGATCGGCGAGAGAAGATGGCGTTCTCAAGATCGGCCCTGCTGACAACGATGCGACGATCCGCCATGCCATCTGCGGAAGCCGAATTAATCGATTTGACCAAGCAGCTGCTGGACGCCACCTCTGCTGGTGATTGGTCGACGTACCCTGAATTGTGTGATCCCACGTTGACCTGTTTCGAGCCTGAATCGCGCGGGCATCTGGTGCAAGGGATGCCAATTCACATGTTCTATTTCGACCTGCGGGGCAACAATCCTGGCCAGACGACGATTGCATTGCCACATGTCCGTTTGCTGGGAACCGACGTGGCGATCGTAAGCGATGTGCGTCTGTCCCAGCAGGTCGATTCGACGGAAACGCCTCAAATACACCGTTTCGAGGAAACTCGCATCTGGCTACGGTCCGGGGGAATCGACAGAGTCAGTCTCGCCGACGGTGGTGGCTGCGAAGGAGGCTGTGCGGCCGGTGAGGTTGGGAGATTCATGACGGCCCCCCTTCCAACTCCTGTTGGGTTAGCGTCGCGTCAATTAGCGTCAAGATGGCATCGCGAATGTCCGGCCACACGTTAGCGATCTGGAACAAAGCCGCTCTAGTCCCAAACCAAGCAGGTCCGCATCGTGTTTGGGGGTGGTGCTCGGGAAAACTGCGACAACCGCCGGTGTTTTTCGCGGAGAAGAGGGAGGCGTCTCTCAGCGCGCGGCAACACACGGAGGCATTTCCGATGCAGAAC
>JAJDEI010000002.1 GCA_029259845.1 Planctomycetaceae bacterium
TCGGCCGGCAACCCGGCCAGCTGCTGTTCAGAAATCGGCGGTCCTGTTGGTCGCTGCGACATGGAGGAGATGTCGCAGAAAACGCCATCTGTGAAAAGACGAATTGCTCACCCAACCTCGTTCGAGGTGTGAACGGTTACGCCGGCCGTCGTTTCGCGACCGTTCGCAATGCGGTCTGCAGGAGGAGAGACTTTTCGTGACAGTCCGGCTGGCCTAGAATCCGTCCTCTTAGAATCCCGACGCCGCGACGGACCGGCCGGTTCGGTCACTCGTGGAGGCCGAAGGCGAGAGTCAACGTGCCTCTTTGTGGAGGGGCGGGCGCGGCGGTTTCATCACCGTCGGCATCAGCACACAAGTTGCATCAGCACACAGGAGTCTGACCAGCGATGGCAAAACAGAACGTCCGAATCGGGATTGTCGGAGCCGGTGCCAACACGCGGGCGCGGCACATTCCGGGCTTTCGGGCTGTTGAAAGTGTCGAGATTGTCAGCGTTGCGAATCGGACTCCCGAATCGAGCAAGCGGGTCTCTCGGGAATTCGACATCCCCCACACGTACGGCGACTGGCGGGAGCTTGTGGCCGACGACCGGATTGACGCGGTCATGATCGGCACATGGCCCGACCTGCATTGCGAGGTGACGTGTGCGGCTCTCGCAGCGGGCAAGCACGTGCTGTGCGAGGCACGGATGGCCCGCAATCTCGACGAAGCCCGCAAGATGGCCGCCGCATCCGCGCAACATCCGGAACTGGTGGCGCAAATCGTGCCGAGCCCGTTTGGTCTGGCGTGCGGCCCGTTTGTGCAGTCGTTGATTCGAGACCGCTTCTTGGGCGAACTTCGCGAGCTGGTCGTCCTTGGCGCAGACGATATTTTTTGGGACTATTCGTCTCCGCTGCACTGGAGGCAGGACCAGCAGATCAGCGGACAGAACATCCTTGCACTGGGGATCCTGCACGAGACGGCTCTGAGATGGACGCCCGCACCGGTCCGCGTGTTCGCCCAATCGACGATATTCGAGCCGGAGCGGCCGAACCTGCAAACGAGCGAATACTCCGCCGTCTCGGTGCCCGACAGCGTGCAGATCATCACCCAGTTGGAGGGGGGAGCCCGCGGGATGTACCACATCAGCGGCATCACGCTGTTTGGTCCGGGAAAGCAGATCCACCTCTATGGCAGCCGGGGTACGATTCGCGTGGAGTTTGAGCCCGAGGAGCGGGTGTTGGTGGGGCATCACGGCGACGCCACGATGCGCCCGGTGGAGATCCCGGAGGAGCAGATCGGCCGATGGCGCGTCGAGGAGGAGTTTGTCGGGGCGATTCGTCAGGAAGAGCCGGTCACACTGACCGACTTTGCGACAGGGGAAAGGTACATGCAGTTCGTCGAGGCGGTCGCCCGAAGCTCGGCGAGCGGTGCTGCGGTCGATCTGCCGCTGTAGTTACGACAACCGCTCTCATCGGACGATCAGCGGGAACCGGCACGCGTCTTCCGGCTGGCATGCTGCCAGTTCGTCACAATCGGACCAGTTGGTGGGGACCGTGTGCCGTCTGCGTGATTCCCCCCGGCAGCGGACCGGGGAGGTCGTATGGTTTGACGGGCCCATGTTCGGTTTCACCGAGTCGTTGTCACGTGCCCCCCCAGACCTCCATAAACCGCGTGCTTTGATGATTTGCGCCACAGTCGAACGGACCGAGAAGCCGATCCCCTTGTCGGACATCATCGACTTCGCAGCCCAGGAATCGCTGCCGGAGGTTCCGTGGCTCACCCGGCTCCCGTTGGACCGCCCGCGGCGGGATGTTCGCTGCCTGTGCCGGACGACACGTTTCGCCAAGCGGACCCTGGACATCGTCATTTCGGCAACGGCACTCGTACTGCTCTCGCCGGTGATGCTGCTCGTGGCTCTGGCGGTCAAACTGACGTCGCCCGGAGCTGGCATCTTCCGCCAGACTCGTGTCGGCCTGAATCTGCGGGCCGACGGGAACGATCGCAGGCAGAAATATCCCGCTCCGCCGAACGTGCCCGATGAACGGCGAACCGCCGTCGTGGACCGCCGCGGGAACTTCACCTATGGCCGCCACTTTACGCTGTATAAATTCCGCACGATGCGGCAAGACGCGGAAAAGAACGGGGCCCGCTTCGCCGTCGCGGGCGATCCCCGCGTGACGCCGATCGGCGGCTTTCTCCGCAAGACGCGGCTCGACGAGTTGCCGCAGTTGTGGAATGTCCTCAGAGGCGAGATGAGCCTTGTCGGACCGCGCCCGGAACGCCCGGAATTCATCCAGACACTTTCGGAACAAATCCCGGACTACTTGGGGCGGCTGGGACTGAAGCCGGGATTGACCGGTGTGGCACAGGTCGTCAACGGCTACGACAACAACCTGGAGAGCTTCCGCCGCAAGGTCGCCTTTGACTTGCAATACCTCCAGAACTGCTGTGTCACAAACGACTTCAAGATCATGCTCCGGACCGTTCGTGTGATTTTCACCGGACAGGGGCTCTGAGAGTCTCTCCGGAAACTCGGCCCCTGAGTGTCGGCACCAGATGGGGGGGCGAGGCGTCTTCACGGGATCCTCGGCCTTTGGTTTAGGCACATCTTGTACGTTTTTTGAGTGCGTGTGTTCCATCGGGCATGGCCCGCAGGGGGGGCCGGCCTCGCCAGGGGACCACGGCAATCGCACGTCGGACCATCACGTGATCACACACTTGTTGCCTG
>JAJDEI010000011.1 GCA_029259845.1 Planctomycetaceae bacterium
GCAAACCCTTCAAAGTCATCATCACCGCCTGCATGCGCAAGCTGCTCGTGATCCTCAACACGATGCTCAAAACCAACACTCCCTGGAACCCAACAAATGCCGCATAAACCATTGACAAACAAGACAGCCGCTGCGGCACCCAGCCCGACTCGTCGAACATCCGCCATGCAGTGGATTCGCCCTCCTGGACACACATGCCCTCAGTTTCCAGAGGGACTCTCCGAGAGTTCACGTGCTGCCCGCTCTCAACTGTCAACTTGGGAAAGAAAAAAAGCCCTCGCCGCGATGTGCGGCGAGGGCCTTAGCAAGACAGCAACCCCACGCGATGCTGACTTCGAGTTGTGGAGTGGGTGTGAGCAGGGTCTCACGCCGGGGGGACAGCAAGGGGTGATTCGACCGAGGCGTGGGTGATGCGATCGTTGGCGGAGCGGTTCCTATTGGACGTCGCATTGGCCGGCACAGAAGTCGTACTCGTCGTCGAAGCCGCTGCCGTCGGTCCAGCCGCCGTGTCCGTCGTGTCCTTGCACGTAGTAAGACTGTTGCAGGCACTGCATGGCGGAGCCGACGTCTTCCAGTTCCTGATTGATGTTCAGGGCCAGTTCCGAGAGTCCGACGATCATGCCGAGGACGCAGATGGTGGCGACGAGGACAAGTTCCGCCGAAACGATGAAGCCGGCTTCGTCCTGGTGCAACTGAGCGATGAGATTCTTCATGGTGTGGTTCCTTGTTTCGAGTGTGGGGTTGAAGTTCCAGTGGCCGTCGTCTTGTTGCTGAAGATGTAAAGCACGCTGAATGCCAACAGGCCGAACGTGTTCAGAAATCTTGACACCTGATCCTCGAACATCGCCCGAAGTTGTTGCCACGATTGACGAAATGCGAATTTCCGGCACCCGGCGATTCACGACCTTCGTCAGAGACGCGCAAAGGGCTGATGATGCCGCGCGGCAACGGAACACGACCGATTGTTCCAGCAGCCGTTTTCAACCCCCGAGCACATCGCGACTTACTGCGTGTTGCCGAATGGCAACAACGTTCCCGCGCGGCATCACCCGACTGTTGCCAACTGCTGGGACGTTGGTGCGGTCGCTGTAAGTCACGAAAAAAGGTGCAGACACCCGGTGTCTCGATCTCGGGATGATGCTCCTACGGGAGTGCAGTCTTGAATCCGACGCAAACGCGATCCTCGAACTGAGACACCGGGTGTTTTCGTAGAGAAGCCGGACGAGTCCGTTGACGACCGGATGAGACAATGCCAAGGTGCGAAGTTCATCCTGTGGAGCGGGTCGTTCCATTGCACCTTCGTCCGACAACATCCGAATTGCCGTTGCCGTTGCCTGCCGGGGTGATGCGGGCGGTCGTCGTGTCGCAGGTGCTGTTCACTGCCGGGAACGTCCTGACGACCGGCGGGTTTCTCTACTACTACGCGGATGCCTTCGGTCCGTCGGCCTTCCAGTTTTCGTTCCTGCTGATCCTTCCTGAATTGGCAGAATCGGTCGGATTCCTTGCGCGGCCCCTGAGCCGGTGGATCGGCAGTCGTAAGCGGACATGGATGGCGTGTCTGTTGGGGGCGCGGCTGTTCGCACTCGGGGTCCCCTTAATGGCCGCGCCGGTGCTCGCCTCCGGCGACGCGTGGCCGTTCGAGATCCTCGTGATGTGGGTCGCCGGTTGGTACCTCCTTCAGGGGATCGCGTATGCCTGCTTCATCTCCTGGCTCAGCGATTTGATGCCGCAGACGAGTTGGGGGAGACTTTTCGCCCGTCGCAAAATGGCCATGCTGGGAATCATGCTGGTGGTTCCGGTGGCGGCGGGCCTGCTCAGGCGAGAATGGGCCAACCAACTCCCCGAACAACAGCAGTTGTTGACATACGTCTCGATTTTTCTATTGGGTAACATCCTGGTGATGGCGTCCGTGCTCCCCATGCGGCGGTTGCCCGAAAGCGCGGCTGGCCACGGCTCAGACGGCGACACCGACGCAAACACGGACACTCCGGAACAATTGGCTCGCCGCACGGCGAAGGTCGTGTGGGAGGCGGTCACGCATCGGTCGTTCCGATGGATCCTGCTACACGGCTGGTGGCTCTCGTTTGCGCAGGGGCTCACACAGGCGGCCTTTTTTCGGTATCAAACCCGTGTGCTGGGTCTCTCCATTGAGACCTACTACGTTCTCAGCGGGCTGATGCTCGCGCTGCAGCTTCCCTTGACCGCCTGGGCGGGGCGTCTTTCTGATCGGGGATGGGACAAGCCGGTCCTGTTTGGGAGTGTAACCGCCGTCAGCGGGGCGATGGTGTTCTGGCTGGCGGCGACGCCCGAGCGGTGGTGGCTTCTTTCCGGGGCGTACGCCGTGTGGGGACTGTTCGGGTTCGTCAACATTTGTGGGCGCAACCTGATGCTCAAGCTGGCTCCCCGCGGCGACAACATGGCCCATGTGTCCCTGTTTCGGCAGGTCGGCGGGCTCTGTGCGGCTGTCGCCGGGCTGCTGGGAGGACTCTGGCTGGACCGGCTCACCAATGCCGGGGCGACGCTGGCGATCGCCGGGTATGCGCTGGGGCCGTTTCAGATCGTGTTTTCAGCGTCGTTCGTTGGTCGCCTGACGGCCGGCTTGTGGGTGCTGCCGATTCGTGTGTCCGACGACCGACCTCCGTCCCACGAGGATGAGAAAGCGGACTGACCGCCGAGAGGCTGCGAAACCGCAAGCGACGGGCTGCAGGGCGGTGGCGATCAGCCGGTTTCTGCCATGCGGACTTCGGCATTGATGGGGCGTGCCTCCGAGCAGGGGGACGCCTTCACGTGGCCAAGTTCCGCCAACCGCTCCATCAGCAGGTCGGTGACTTCCGCCAGCAGCGGGGGAGTTGGCTTTCGTCCGTAATACTCGGACAGATCAATCGGTTCCCCCCAGGTGACCTGCGTGTAGGCCCGTGTGAGGAAGGGGGCCACCATTGAGGTGCCGAGCGGGGCGTCGTGGATGAACATTGGAAACACGGGGGCTTCGGAGCGGAGGGCTAACCAGGCGACGCCCGGATTGCCGGGGAGCAGGTCGTTCCCCAGGTTGATGCGTCCTTCGGGGAAAATCCCGACAAGATGCCCCGCCCAGAGCCGCCGCAACGCTTCTTTGGCCGGGCCGATGTCTTTCCCGTTGCGGTCGACCGGAATGCTCTTCATCGTTCGACAAATCCAGCCGATTGGCCCTCCAATTTCAACATACTCACGGGCCGTCATGAACTCGACAATCCGAATGAAATGGCCGGTTCGTTTTTCCTGCGAGCCGGACAGGATAATCATCGGGTCGACCGGGCTGCGATGATTGATAATCACCAGTGCCGCGCCCTCGTTGGGGAACGGGCACTTGGCCCGGATCCGCTGATTGAACATCAGCGGCGAATACAGGCGGGCGATGAGGCACAGCACCCACACATCCCAGCCCGCCGGACAATGCAAGCACTGCCAGCCGACGACGGCAATCCCGGTCGCGGCGTACATGCCGAGTATCAACAAACCCCACTCGTCCGGCGACATCCAACCTTCCTTCCTCAGATTCTGCGATCCAGGAACCTTGAATCCTGGAGTTCGGTGAGCGGCGCGCTGTTTGAGCTGTTCGGCATCCGGCGTGCCGAACACGACCAGTCTCATGCGCGGCTCATTGTGCTTAGAATCGGACCGGACATCAACAGACTTGGGACGAAGATTTCCGATTCGAGGATCTCGGAGGGGGGCAGGCCCCTCACGGCCGCCTCAAGAGGCGAAGTTATGAGATGACGTGCCCATTTTGGGGATCGGTCCCGGTCGCCGATTGTTGCCTGCGGCGATCGTCGGGTATGATGTCAGCATGTTCCCGCCTCGCCTTTCCATCGCCCGACGGGGCGTCCGACAAGCTCGGTGCCGCGTCGCCATCGCCGCGGTCTGCCTGTTCCTTGCGGCCGGTCCGTTGGCAATCGCCGCCGACCAACCGGAGTTCTCGCCCCAAGAGACTGAATTCTTCGAGAAACAAATTCGTCCGCTGCTGGTTGAACATTGTCACAAATGTCACGGACCGTCCAAACAGAAAGGCGGACTGCGACTCGACACCCGGGCTGTGCTGCTCAAAGGCGGAGAAACCGGCCCCGCGATCGTGCCCGGAAAACCGGAGGAGAGCGAGTTGGTCCGCGCGGTCCGCTACGAGCCGGACGGTTACCAAATGCCACCCGACGGCAAGCTCTCGGCGGAGGCCATCGCCCAGCTGACCAAGTGGGTCGGGATGGGGGCACCCTGGCCGGCAGAAGCGGAGGCTGCCCCGGAAACGGTCGCCGGAGCGGTCGATTCCCCGGAGTTCCTGGAACGGGCCGAGCGTTGGTCGTTTCAGCCGCTCCAGCGTCCGTCGATCCCGCAGGTCCAGGACGCCGCCTGGTGCCGCACTCCCGTCGACCGCTTCCTGCTGGCAAATCTGGAAGCGCAGGGAATCACCCCCGCTCCGGAGACAGGCCGCCGCACCTGGCTGCGGCGAGTCTCACTCGACGTGACCGGCCTCCCGCCGACGCCGCAGGAGGTTGAGGCCTTTGTGACGGATCGCTCGCCCCGTGCTTATGAAACCGTTATCGACCGTTTGCTGGCGTCGCCCCACTATGGCGAGCGCTGGGGCCGTCACTGGCTCGACCTCGTCCGTTACGCCGAATCGCGCGGCCACGAATTCGACTTTGACGTCGCCAACCCCTGGCACTACCGCGACTACGTCACCCGCGCGCTCAACGATGACGTGCCCTATGACCAATTCGTCGTCGAACACGTGGCGGGGGACTTACTGCAATCAGAACCCCGACCGACATCAGAGCCCCGACCGTTAGGGAGGGGACCCGTCGCTAACGCTCAGGGCTCTGACTTTTTCCTACGTCTGCATCCGGGAACCGGTGCCAACGAATCCATCCTCGCCACCGGATTCTGGTTCCTGGGCGAATGGATTCACTCGCCGGTCGACATCCGCCAGGACGAAGCGGACCGCTTCGACAACATGCTCGACGTGTACTCGAAGACGTTCCTCGGTCTCACGGTCGCCTGCGCCCGCTGCCACGACCACAAGTTCGACCCCATCACCCAAAAGGACTTCTACGCCCTGCAAGGCTACTTGCAGAGCTCCTCCTACCGGCAAGTCCGCTTCAAAACGATGGAGCACAACCGCCGCGTGGCGGAGGAACTAGCACAACTGCGGCGGGATGCGGCTCAGGAGATCATGCCGGCCATCGCCAAAGCGGTCGAACCGGTTATCGACGATCTGGACGAATACCTGATCGCCGCCCGCGATCTGATCCAGTCGGGAGTCGAGACCTATCCAGCCCAAGAAGACATCGTCTTCGCCGATTTCGAGTCCGGAACCTACGACGGCTGGGAGTTGGAGGGCGACGCCTTCGGCACGCAGCCGCAGACGCTGGAAACGATCGCCGACTATCAGGGGGCGATCAACGCCGTCGGCACGTATTTCGTCAACTCGCATCAAAAGCGCGACGGCGGACGCGGAGACGGTCACATCGGCGTGATGACATCCGCGCCGTTTGTCATCGATCGCAGCTTCATCAACTTCTGGGTCGGCGGCGGCGCCCACGAATGGCGAACGTGCATCCTGCTGCTGGTCGATGATGACATCCCGCTTTCTGCGACCGGACATAACGACAACCAGATGCGCCGCGTCACGTGGGACGTCCGCCCCTACCGCGGCAAGACCGCCCGCATCCGCATCATCGACAACGAAAAAGGCCCCTGGGGCAACATCGGCGTCGATCACGTGGTGTTCAGCGATGAACATCCGGAAGGGGTTTCACAAGTCACACGTGTTGATTTCACCGAACGATTCCGCTCGAAGATCGACGACAAGGCTGGTTCGTTAGGTTTCGATTCAGCGATTCTCGGACATTGGATCGCGCACCTTTTGAACGCTCAGTATGACGAATCGGACCCGTTCTACCTCTGGGCACGCTTTGCCACCGGCCGGTTGCAAGGTGTTGAGGACGTTCGAGAAGAGTGGAATCGCTTGAATGAAGAACAACCGCCATCTGTCGACATCGATCGACTTGGGGAAACCACAGTCGAACATTGGGAGAACGATTTCGGACCGCAAGATTTCATTTCCAATTCACCGTTCTTCACATATCCGAGTATCTTCTCAGCGGACGTGCGGTTTTCCAATGACCCGGAGGCACCCGTTAAAGGGGTCGTCGCTTTCCCAAACTACGTCGAATTGGATGAGGCTTGGTTGGGGTGGGCCGATGCATCCGGAACAGAGCATGAACCCGGGGCGATGCAATCCTGGCAGATGGGAGTCAGCCTACGAACACCGACATTCGAACTCAAGAACGAGGCGGTCTACTGCCTCATTCGTGGGGGTGTTGATACGTATCTTGCCGTTGACTCACACGTCCTGATCAAGGGTCCGCTACACGGAACGCTTGTTCGCGAGCATCCTGCGCCGGAAGACCCAGGCTGGCGATGGATCAAGCTGGATACGTCGCGATACAAGGGGCACCGGGCTCACATCGAATTCATCCCGCGTGCCGGGGAAAAGTTCGCGCTGTCCAGCGTTTCGCAGATCGACGAGGGGTTATCAGACTTATTGCCAGCAGACCGCCATTTTCGACTCAGCCCGCTTCTGAGACTGAGGCTGATGCTGAATATGATCGAGTCTGCGCGGTCCCTAGCCCGTCTCTATCAGCAACAATTCCGCAATGTCAGGATCTGCTGCGACTGGTTCTTTACGCCTGGCGTGAAGAACGGAAGATGTACACTCACAGAAACTGATTGGGTGATGAGACACCCTCATCTGTTCGGTCTCGACACCGATGAGGCACTTGATCCGCTCACATGGGAATCTGCGATTCTGTTGGGCAAACTTCAGCAACAAAGAGCAAAAGCACAACTTGTCTCCGCAGTCGCTCCCGCGATGCTCGATGGCTCCGGTGAGGATGAGTACGTCTTTATCCGAGGGAGTTGGAAGAAGCGCGGCGAGGTGGTGCCGCGGCGGTTTCTGGAGGTGTTTGGGGGGAAGACGATGCCGCGCCCGGAGCACGGCAGCGGGCGGCTGGCGCTGGCTGAGTGGATGGTCGATCCGGCGAAGACGCCCGTCCTGCCGCGGGTGATCGTCAACCGCATTTGGCAGCACTACTTCGACCGGGGAATTGTGTCCACACCGGACGATTTCGGCTATATGGGCCGTCCGCCGTCGCATCCGGAACTGCTGGACTGGCTGGCGAGCGAACTGGTCGAGAGCGGCTGGTCGCTCAAGCACGTGCATCGGTTGATTCTGAACTCCTCCGCGTATCGCATGGCGAGCGAAGCAGCCTCCGAGTCCCGATTGTCAAATAACCCGCAATCAGAGCCCCGACCGTTAGGGAGGGGGCCGGTTGGCGAGGAACAGGTTAACAGCGGGCCGGCTGGTGAGGGACCCGTCGCTAACGCTCCGGGCTCTAAGACGCGCGACACTGAGGCTCTGGGCTCTGAGGGGGATGTTGACAATCAGCTCTTTTCAAGCATGAACGTCAAACGTCTCGAAGGCGAGATCATCCGGGACGCGATGCTGGCGATCTCCGGGCGGCTCGATCAGCGGATGTACGGCAAGAGCGTGCCAGTGCATTTGACGCCGTTCATGGAAGGACGCGGGCGGCCCAAGCGATCCGGTCCGGTGGATGGGACCGGGCGGCGGAGTTTGTACATCGCCGTGCGTCGCAACTTCGCCGATCCGTTTTTTCAAGCCTTCGACATGCCCAACCCGCATACGACGGCCGGCCAGCGAACCTCCTCGAACGTGCCGGCTCAGGCGTTGGCGCTGATGAACAATCCAATGGTCGCCGGCCAGTCTCAGGTGTGTGCCGAACGATTGCTCATCGAGCTGCCGGCAGCCAGCACCGAGGACCGCGTCAACCGGCTGTACGCCGCCGCCTTCAGCCGCCCGGCTGACGAGAACGAACTGGCGGCTGCACGGACGTTCGTAGAAACCCAAGCCGCCGAATACGGCACGACCACCGCCGACGTCCGCGTCTGGGCCGACCTGTGCCACGTGTTATGGAACGCCAAGGAGTTTGTCTTTGTGCGATAACGTCTCACCACGGTTTCGGAATGCCGCCTCCTTGTTCCCTACCTGCGGTTGGGGAATAAGAGAGGTGACCTCCCGGAGACACGTGCTCACCCGTGCCGCCAACGGCTTCGGAGCGGTTGCCTTGTCGGCTCTGCTATCCGAGGACCGAAGCCGCTCGGTCGCAGCAGCGACGGGCGAGGGGCCAGTTGCACGGCATGAGACGCATTTTCCCGCAAGGGCGAAGAACGTCATCTTTCTCTACATGGACGGCGGGCCTTCGCATGTTGACACCTTCGACCCCAAGCCGCTGCTGAGCGCTGAGAACGGGCAGCCGTTCAAGATGGCCATTCAGCCCACGCAGTTTGACAACAACGGCAACACGCTCGGCTCGCCGTGGAAGTTTCGCCAGTATGGCGAGAGCGGGCTGCCGGTCAGCGATCTGTTTCCGCACGTCGCTGCTTGCGCGGATGATTTGTGCGTGATCCGGTCGATGACGTCCAGCTTCCCCGAGCACACCAGTGCCAACTACTTGCTGCATACCGGGCACGGCTTGCAGGGGCGGCCCAGCATGGGAGCCTGGGCGACGTATGGTCTCGGTAGCGAGTGTCACGACCTTCCGGGGTACGTGGTCCTCAACGGCGGACTGATTCCGCCCGGCGGACTGGAGTGCTTCGGCAGCGGATTCCTGCCGGCGACGTATCAGGGATCGGTCTTCAAGGCGGGCGCAATGCCGGTCGCCGACGTCACCCCCAGCGAACCGACAACGTCCGCCCAGCGCCGCAAGCTCGAACTGATGCACAGGCTCGACGGGTCGCTCCTCGGACGCATCGGCCCGCAGGATGCGATCGAATCGGCGATCGCCAATTATGAACTCGCCTTCCGGATGCAGACCGCCGTTCCGGACCTGATGGACATCTCGCAGGAATCGAAAGAGACGCAAGAGGCCTACGGTCTCTCTCACGATTGGCCCGGCACGCGCACGTTCGGCAACTTGTGTCTCGTCGCGCGGCGGTTGGTCGAACGTGGCGTGCGGTTCGTGCAACTCACCTGTCCCGGCGGCAGCGGCGACCGTTGGGACCAGCACAGCAAGCTCCGCGACGGACATACCAAAAACGCCCGCTCCGTCGATCAGCCGATCGCCGCGCTGCTCAAGGACCTCAAGTCGCGCGGCTTGTTATCGGAGACGCTCGTCATCTGGATGGGCGAGTTCGGCCGCACCCCCTTCGCGCAGGGGACCGATGGCCGCGATCACAACCCGTTCGGCTTCAGCCTGTGGATGGCGGGCGGCGGCACCAAAGGGGGCACCACTTACGGGGCGACCGACGAGTACGGCTATTACGCCATCGAAAACCGTCTCGAAATCCACGACCTGCACGCCACCATGCTGCACCTGCTGGGCATCGATCACACGCGGCTCACCGTCCGTCACAGCGGCCGCGACATGCGCCTGACCGACGTCTTCGGAAACGTCGTCCACGAGGTGATCGACGGGTAGTCGGAATCGTCGTCGACTTGCCGTTTCGCACGGCCTTCGGCCGTCATTGTTGGTGTCGAGTCGTGCGAAACGACAAGCGGGGGGCTCGGCCTACGTGCCGTTCAAACATTGAAGCTGCGGAACCTCGTCACCCGAAGCGTCAGCGAGGGACGAATCGCTCACTCACGTTCGCTTCCTCGCTGACGCTTCGGGTTACCATTGAGCTTGTCCCGGCCGGTCTTCTCCAAAGTGAAACTTTGAATGGCCCTGGGGCTCGGCCTACGTGCCGATCGGTTGCAGGGGGCTTTTGGCGGCGTGAAACGTCTTGGTGAGGTCCGATTCCTCGAACCGCACAGTCACGGTCCGGCGAGCGCCGAAGCCGTCGGTCAATGTCACAGTCCCGCGGCCGTAGCGGGGGTGACGGACGAGCATGCCGGCCCGGAATCCTTGCGGGATCTCGATCCCTTTTTTCGTGCCGTTCATCAGGTCGGCCGCTGTCATCAACAACGGCTTGCGGTCGAACTCGATCGGCCCCTCACCCGCCGGACGGTGTTGCGAGAGGCTCTCTGCGATCTGTTCCTGCTGCCATTCGGGCAGAATCGAATCCTCGTCGCACTCGACCGTCTCGCATTCGATTTCCTGAATGAACAGGCTGCGAATCGTCATCACATCGCGGCCGTGCATGGCGCGGCGGCCGGTCTCGGTGAGCATCAAATGATGTTGGGCGCGGGTCATGCCGACGAACAGCAACCGGCGTTCTTCTTCGATTTCGGAAGGATCATTCTCCCGCAGGGACCGTTCGTGCGGCAGCAGCCCCTCCTCGACGCCGACGATTACCACGACGGGAAACTCGAGCCCCTTCGCCGCGTGCAACGTCATCAGGGTGACCTGTCCGGACGAGTCGTCCAGCGAGTCGGTCTCGCCGGCGAGACACGCCTGTTCGAGGAATCCTTCCAGGGAGGTCTCGTCGCCGAATGTGGTGTCGAACTGCTTGGCGGCGGCGACCAGTTCCTGCACGTTGGCCAGTTGTTGCTGTTCTTTCTCGACCGGGCTGCCTTCCCAGCGCTTGGTGTATGCGGTCCGCTCGATGATGCTGGTCAGCAGGTTTTCGATGGAGCCGGCATCCGCCAGTGAGAGGTCGTCGATCATTCGCGCGAACTTGCCGAAGCCGGAGATGGCCCGCTTGGAGAGTTTGGGAACCTCTTTCGCGCGACGGGCGGCGGCGATGAAGTCGAGCCCTTCCCGCTGCGCCCAGGCGACCAGCCGGTCCTGCGACGTTTTGCCGAGACCACGCAGAGGGGAATTGATCACCCGCAAAAAGGCGGCCCGGTCGGCGGGGTTGTAGGCCAGCCGCAGGTAACCGAGCATGTCCTTGACCTCCGCCCGGTCATAAAAAGCGACGCCGGCGGCCACTTGAAACGGCACCCGATGCCGCCGCAAGGCGTGCTTCAGTTGGCGGGACAGGGAATTGACGCGGTAGAAAATGGCGACGTCGTTGTACGTCCGCTCTCCCGACTCGACCATCTCGCCGATTTTTCTGGCGATGCCCTCCGCCTCATGATGGCTGTCCGGGAAGCGGAGCAGTTGGACCGCTGCTCCCTCGGCGTTGTCGGTGATCAGCCGCTTCGCTTTGCGTTGCGTGTTGTGGGCGATCAGGGCATCGGCGGAGCGGAGGATCGCTTGTGTGCTGCGGAAGTTGTCTTCCAACCGCACCACGCGGGCCGCGGGGTAATCCTGTTCGAACCGCAGAATGTTGGCGATCCGGGCTCCCCGCCAGCCGTAAATCGACTGGTCCGGGTCGCCCGTCACACACAGGTTGGGATGCCGCTGCGAGAGGGCCCGCACGATCTGGTATTGGGCACTGTTGGTGTCCTGGTACTCATCGACGAGGACGTAGCGGAAGCGTTCGTCCAACTGGCCGCGGAGTTCCTCATGTTCGGCGAGCATGGCCGCCACGTGCATCAGCAGGTCGTCGAAGTCCACGGCGTTGGAGTCGAGCAGCCACTGTTGATACGCGGGGTAAACCCGGGCAACGGTCGCCTGCCAATGGTCGCCGATCCCGTCGGCGTAGCGGCGAGCGAAGGCCTCCGCTGTGATGAGGTCGTTCTTGGCCGTCGAGATATGCCACGCGAGGCGGTTGGGGGAGTAGTGCACGGGGTCGAGATCGAGGGCATGCATGACCCGCCGCAGCGCGGCCCGTTGGTCGCCCGTGTCGAGGATCGTGTAATTCGATTGCAGCCCGACGACCGCTGCGTGCCGCCGCAACAGCCGCGCACAGAACCGGTGAAACGTACTGACCCAGACCCGCGCCGCCGGCAGAACCGCCTCCACCCGCTCGGCCATCTCCCCGGCTGCCTTGTTGGTAAAGGTGATCGCCAGAATCTCCCGCGGCGGGACTCCGGACCCAACGAGATGCGCAATCCGCCGCGTGACGACCCGCGTCTTCCCCGACCCCGGCCCCGCCAACACGAGGAGCGGGCCGTCAACATGTTCGACCGCTTGTCGCTGGCTGGGGGTCAGATCGTCCACGTCATTGTTCACCAGTGGAATTCATTCGTCAGCAGCCAGTGTAAGCAAATGGCGATTCCTCTGCCCACGTCACCACAGCGACGCGGAGGGGATGAGCACTGCTGCACTCATGTACTCTGAGGGTGTGACCTTATTTTCCACGTGTGCCGGGCCATTCAAAGTTTCACTTGGGAGAAGACCGGCCGGGACAAGCTCAGTGGTCACCCGAAGCGTCAGCGAGGAAGCGAACGTGAGTGAGCGATTCGTCCCTCGCTGACGCTTCGGGTGACGAGGTTCCCCAGCTTCCATCTTTGAACGGCCCTGCAGACGTGTGCCCAAACACCCGGTGTCTCGAATCCGCAAGGATGCGAAGTGCCTGATTTTGGTGGCTCATGCCCTCAACGTGTCTTGAGACCATGAGACACCGGGTGTTTTCCCCCAGAAACTCACAAGCACTCCGGGGTAAGAGTCATCCGCCGCCAGTTCTCAATCACCGTACGACGGACGCGATGGGAGGAATCCCAGCTCATCGGAGTCGTCAAGATAAGCTGCACTGGCTATCGGCTTCATTGACGGTGGGATGGGGGATTGGTAGGCTTAAGCGGTATCGTTTGCGTGGATTCGTTCGGATCTACGGAATTCCATCTCTGGGACGACTCCGTTTGTTCGCGGATTCTTCAACAATGAATCGACCTCTCGGGATCGATTTCGACTTTCTCCTTGCAACCATCGCTTCATCTCCGGCCCTTGCTTTTTTGTCGGGATGGAAGCTGTGCCAATCCATCGGCCAGTCGGCCTTGTTGGACACCTCAGGAGGTGCGCTTCCTCTGTCTCGGGGAAGAGTTCGTGTTCGTTCGTTTCCCGTTCCTTTCGCTGAATGAAAAGGATGTATTGCCATGAGAGAACGTCGACGTCTTGGATTCACATTGATTGAACTGTTGGTCGTGATCGCGATTATCGCGATCCTGATCGCCTTGCTGTTGCCGGCGGTGCAGCAGGCGCGGGAAGCCGCACGGCGGACCCAATGCCGAAACAATCTCAAGCAGATTGGGCTGGCACTTCACAACTATCACGACGTGTTCAACACGTTCCCGCCAGGCTATGTTGCCAAAATCGCGAACAACAAGACCTCTTCCGAGCGAAGCATGTTCGCCTGGGGAGCCCTGATCCTGCCTTACATTGAGCAGGGGAATCTTTACCAGGTGCTTGATCCGGGCAACCCGCTGGGTAACCGTTCACACCTCGAACGAGGTTGGGTGAGCAATTCGTCTTTTCACAGATGGCGTTTTCTGCGACATCTCCTCCATGTCGCAGCGACCAACAGGACCGCCGATTTCTGAACAGCAGCTGGCCGGGTTGCCGGC
>JAJDEI010000101.1 GCA_029259845.1 Planctomycetaceae bacterium
GGGCCTGAAACAACAACCCCCGCCTGCTCTGCTCTGCCATGAGCAGACCGCCTGTCGCGAACGCCGGGAAGTGCCGCCTCCCCACCACGTCCGCAAAAACCAGCGGCCTCGTTGCACCAACCCGGCGAGAAACCCGGGCTAACACCGCTTCACGATTCTGGTTCGACCGGAGGCATCGCCGACGGCGGATCACCCGCGCGGAATGTTGGGGTATTGAACAGTCAACGAACCGCGCGACGGTCGCAGTGTTCGGACTGACGCAGTGTTCGGACTGAGGACACGCGTCCGTCTCCTCAATCGCGCCCCACCACCCGGAGATGAGCGAAAAGCAGCATTGAGCGGATGGACGCATCGCGAACATCGAGATCGGCTTGGCATTGCTTTCGCAGCCGGGTTGCATAGACTGACGAACGTACGGGGCGTAGCTCAGCTTGGCTAGAGCGCCGGCTTTGGGAGCCGGAGGTCGCAGGTTCAAATCCTGTCGCCCCGACTTGACAAATCAATGCGGGTCGTGACTTACGAACACCTGCCCTGAGGCCGACAAGGACATCCACAAAGAGTACCGCGCAGACTGGGAAGTTGTGTGAACGGGCGATCCACCCGCAGGGTGCCCTGTCTGCATCGCGAAGCAGGGCGGACATGCCGGGGCGATCGCACCTCATGCTCATGCTGCTTCGCGACATGAGCACGGCACCCGTTGAGAATCCCGATGTCCTCCTGGTCCTGCGTTCTGAAACTGGACGAACACCGGCGGACCACATTGGGAGGGGCCGGCGCATTGTGCGATGCGGTGCGGGCCGGCGCCGATTTGCGGATTGGGACGGCCTTTCGTCACAACGAACATATCGATGTGGCGTCCGCCAACGGCGAGTTGATTCGCGAGGTCATGGACTTTCGGATCACCTACCTGTTGGACGACCGATGGGTGGCCGGCATCCAGAATCTGCGGATGCCCGTGGCGCTGCCGGACGGTTTTGGGCCGCGCGCATCGATGTCGTTCTTCCTCTACAACCAGGATGGGCATCAGGCCATTGCGCGGCCGCATCTTGACGGTCAGCCGGCAACCGGAGCGGTCGGGCCGTCTCCCGCCAATGAACATGCGGACATGCCCCGGTATCACGAGCTGGAAAGCTGGGACGCCGGCACGAACGCCCCCAGCAGCAACTTCGTCTATGATTTCGAGTACTTCCACTACTACGTGCGCGACCAATGGGAGCAGGTGTTCGCGCATCGGGCAGACGGCGGCGTGGTCTCCGGGTCCGTCGAAGCCCTGGCCGATGCGGTGGCCGCAGGGAGCGAGGTCAAGATCGCTGTGCGCGGGCTCTGCGAGGACCTGTCGCCGGCGTCGGAGCTGCCGGTGTTGGAGCCCTCGACGGATCACGAAGTGTTCATTCACCTGGGGGCGTGTTACGACTACACGCAGTCGAAACAGCTGATGGCCTCCGCCAATCCGGTCGTGAGGACGCGGGCCACGATTCCTCTGCGCTACACCAGCGCCGGCTGGGACTTCGGGTGGCTGATGCCCCGCACGGACGGACACGTCGCCCGCTGGCTCTGCGACCCCTACACGCTCCGGTTCAGCAAATCGGCTGGTCAATACGCCATCCGCTGGTTCGTGAGCCGGTAGTGCCTTGCCAGGATTTGATTCGGAGGTTGGAGTTCTACCTTGAGGCTGCGAAGGCAAGCGAAAGCTTGAACTCCAACATCGGGTGCCATGCCCGCGTCTTGAATCAAGGCGGACATGGCGAGGCGATCTCCCCGCTTGCTCATCCGATGTCGCGACATGAGCATCGTGCCGTTGCGAATGGCTGGTATGCAGACCGAGCGACCGGATCACGAGGTCGCGTTGGACGCTTTGCGTCTGCGACGCCAACCGTACCCGAAAAATCCGACCGCCCCCATACCCAGCAACATGAACGATGACGGCTCGGGAACCGCCTGGGACACCAGGAGCCAACCAATCCTATTATCTGGGGGCGTCACGGTGGTGTGACCAATGATCACTCCAGTCCCCAGCAGATCAATCACATCACGAAATGAAACATCCGTGGTCAGACCGTCCGGGTTCGTCCATATCAGCGTCCGATTACTTGTTTGAGTGTCGGTGAACCCCAGTTGCGAAGCCAGCACTCCCGAATCGTACAGTGCCCCAGTCGATATCACTTCGCCAGGCCCTACTACAAAAGCGTCTGATGCGGTCGAAGAACCGAGATAGCCGATCCCGGCGGCGGCGAACAGATCATCAAATTCGCCAGGAGTGGCCAAGCGGGCATTCGAGTACGTCGCTTGAGCATTGGTGAGTGCAGCCGATTGGGTCAGCCCATCGCTGAATGTCATGTCGAGAAAACGGAGGCCGTCCGACGGATTCCCGAAATCGCTGATGATATTCAAATCGCCGACTTCAATGACCGTGCCAAAGGTGGCCCCCGGCGCTGCAAGGAGGATCGCGACAACAAGCTGGGGAATGACCGTGGTGAGTTTCATGTTGCGGGCTCCAAGGTGATCAAATCGAACAACTACCAGATGTGAGTGATCTCGATAGGCAAGAGCCACTCAATTAGAAGCTACGGTAACATGGGGGGGGGGGGGGGGGGGGGGGTCAAATGGGCCGGGTGGCCTGGCCCAGATGAGGCAAACGCAGTGATGAGCGGTAACGGCAGACTAGGCAACGACATCGTTTTCGGGACTCGCATGATTCCCCGCTCCTTGGTGGTCAAGGCGGAGGCAACACGTTATGAACGCGGGGACGCTGGTTCTCCCTCCCAATCCTCCGATTTCTGCTTCCCATGTCCCTGCTGAGTCTTCGTAACATCCGGTTCACGTGGGGCGGTCCGTTTCTGCTGGACGGCATTGATCTGGAGATCGAGAAGGGGGAGCGGATCGGGCTGCTGGGCCGCAATGGGGCCGGCAAGTCGACGCTGATGAAGATCATGGCGGCTGAGGTGACTCCCGATGACGGGGAGATTCGCCTCGCCAGCGGTGTCCGGATCGCGCGGCTCATCCAGGAAGTGCCGCAGGAGGATGCGGGCACGGTGGCCGAACTGATTGAGGCGGGTGCCCGCGACGCCTCGTCCGACGGAGACACGCCAACCGGGCGGAACTCGACAGCGGACGGACACGCCGAGGATTGGAAGCTCTCGCAGGCGGTGGAGCGGGCGCTGTCGCGGCTGAAGCTCGACGGGGCGGCTCGGTTCGCCACACTCTCTTCTGGGATGAAACGCCGCGCCCTGCTGGCCCGCGCACTCGTGCACGAACCGGACATCCTGCTGCTGGACGAACCGACCAACCATCTCGACATCGAATCGATCGCGTGGCTGGAAGGGTTCCTGCAGGCGTACCGGGGCACGCTGGTGTTTGTCACCCACGACCGGATGTTTCTGCAGTCGCTCGCCACACGGATCATCGAAGTCGACCGCGCGCGGCTGTTCGACTGGAGCTGCGACTACCAGACGTTTCTCAGCCGCAAACAGGCCGCTCTCGACGCGGAAGAGAAACAGAACGTGGCGTTCGACCGCAAGCTGGCGGAGGAGGAGGTCTGGATTCGCAAGGGGATCAAAGCCCGCCGCACCCGCAACGAGGGCCGCGTGCGGGCCCTCGAAAAAATGCGGGAGGAGCGACATCAACGGCGGAGCCGGATCGGCAATGTCCGCATGCTGGCAGGACAAGCAGAACGCTCCGGGCGGATGGTCATCGAAACCAAAGGCCTGTCCTTCTCGTACGGTGAGGAGCCGATTGTGCGGGACCTGTCGATTCTGCTCACGCGGGGGGACAAGGTGGGCATCATCGGGCCGAACGGAGCGGGAAAGACCACGTTGCTCAAGCTGTTGCTGGACGATCTCACACCGGCGTCCGGCACGGTCCGGCACGGCACGCGGTTGCAGGTCGTCTACTTCGACCAGCTTCGCGAGCAGATCGACGAAGAGAAAACGGTCGTTGAAAATGTGGGCGAAGGCCAAGACATGCTGGAGATCAACGGAAAGCCGCGGCACATCTACGGCTACCTGCAGGACTTCCTGTTCACGCCCGAACGGGCCCGCCGCCCGGCTCGCTATCTGTCCGGCGGGGAACGCAACCGGCTGATGCTCGCGCGGCTCTTCAAGCGGCCGTCCAATGTGATGGTCCTCGACGAACCGACCAACGACCTCGATGCGGAAACACTCGAACTGCTGGAGGAACTGGTCGCCAACTACACCGGCACGCTGCTGCTGGTGAGCCACGACCGGGCGTTCCTCAACAACGTGGTGACCAGCACGCTCGCCTTCGAGGGGAATGGCCTTGTCAAAGAGTACGACGGCGGCTACGACGACTACGTCCGCCAACGCGCGGAGTCCGCTGCGAAACCAGCGCGCGAGCCACTCACCCCGGCGAATGAATCTGTCGAAGGCAACTCCCGGGCAGCGGGCAAGCCGGCCCGGCTCTCTTACCGCGAACAACAGGAACTGGAAGCATTGCCCGCACAAATCGACGCTCTCGAGCAGGAGCAGTCCGCCCTCCACACGGAAATGGCCGACCCCTCGTTCTTCAAACAGAGCGGCAGCGACATCGCCGCCGCGACGGCGCGCCTTGAGGAACTCGACGCGCAGCTCGCCAAGTTGTTCGCCGGCTGGGAAGAACTGGACGCCCGCAGTTCGTAGGAACGCGTCCGGTTCAGACTCCCCCAAAGAGGGGGGCTGGGGCGATCTGGCACCGATGACCGGTCAGCCTCTTGGTCCTCCGGGGCTGTGGACGGTGAACGAACCGCCCCCACGGCCCCGGTGTTCGGTCTGAGGAGACTTTTTCGACGCCGCAACCTCACCCCAGCGGGGTATGCAAGGCCCGTTGCTCGGGGAGTGTTCGGACTTGGGTTTGCTGGACGATCCGAGGTCTTCGAAAAGGAGCAACGAGCATGTTGAGCGGAACGCGTTTTGTGGGGGTGGATGATCA
>JAJDEI010000102.1 GCA_029259845.1 Planctomycetaceae bacterium
ACCCGGTCCCAGGTGGGGCGCGTGATTCCCGGACGCCCCGGGGACAGGCCCCATTGGCGGCGGGACGCGGTCTCGGCCACACCGGACGGGTTGGCCGAAAATGGTGCCTGACCCCCCAGCCTGTGAACGCTTACCATTCGGTGTCGCACCCATCCGGTGCCGCCATTCAGGGGTCGCGTTTGCGGACAGACTCTGACAGCGTCGGCGAGCGAGAAGAGTCATCTGGCGAGCGGGGGTGAGGATTGCGGTGCCCGCATGTTAGAATTTGTCGCGCCGCTTCACTCCATCGACAGCCCATCGCCTTCATGCAGGCCCGAGACCGATGCAACTGATTCGCCAACTGATGCAGCTTCAGGCGGAGCACGGTTACCTCAGCAACGACGTGCTTCGCGAGTTGTCCGAACGCCGAGGGGTCCCGCTCTATCGTCTCGAAGAGCTTGTCAGCTTCTACTCCCACTTTCGCCGCACGCCACCCGCGGATCGAATCGTGCACATCTGCCGCGACGTCTGCTGTGAGATGCGGGACAAGAAGAGCCGGGACGAATTCATTGCGGGCCAAATGGACTCGATTGCTGTCGGAGAGACACACGAAGTCTCGTGTCTCGGTCGCTGTGATGCGGCCCCAGCGGTGGCGGTCGATGACCAACCGACCGGCGGCGGGTCGGGGTTGTCCGGAGGAGTCGTCCGTCGCAACGCTCAGGCGGACCCTTACGCAGGCCAATCGGACCGCTACGGCACGGTTCGGCAGCTCGCGGACGACATCGGCACGCTGAAGAGTGTCTGCGTCGACCGTCTCACCGCCGCCGGGCTGAAGGGAATGGGAGGGGCCGGGTTCCCGACGGGGAAAAAGTGGGAGCTTGTTGCCGCTGCGTCGCTCAATCCGCCCGTCATCGACGACTTCGCCCTTTTCGACGAGGACGCCAAACATCCCCGAAAATACGTCATTTGCAACGCCGACGAAAGTGAGCCGGGAACGTTTAAGGACCGGGAGATTCTCTCACTGATGCCGCACCTGGTGATCGAGGGCATGCTGCTCGCCGGGCTGACGGTTGGGGCGGATCGCGGGATCCTGTTCATCCGGCACGAATACGGGCCGGAGCGGGAACGGTTTGAGGAGGAGTTACTGCGCGCACGGGAAGGGGGCGTCCTGGGGTCGGATGCGGCTGGCTCCGGTCGGGCGTTCGACATCGAAGTCTTCGTCTCCCCCGGCGGGTACATTCTCGGCGAGGAGACCGCTTTATTGGAGTGTCTGGAAGACAAACGGGGCGAGCCTCGCAACAAGCCGCCGTTTCCCGGCCAGCGCGGTCTGTGGGGGCAGCCGACGTTGATTAACAACGTCGAGACGTTTGCCTTGGCGGCCAGCATCATCCATCACGGTCCAGACTGGTGGCACGCCCAGGGAACGGGCGGCTGCTCGGGCCTCAAGTTCGTCTGCATTTCCGGCGACATTGCAGAGCCGGGAGTGTTCGAGATTCCCGTCGGCACGACGGTCCTCGAACTCATCGAGATGGCGGGAGGCATGCGAAACGGCAAGTCGCTCAAGGCGTTTCTTCCGGGAGGAGCAAGTTCGAACTTCCTTCCCGCCGACAAAGCCGGCACGCCGCTCGATCTTGATGCCATCCGCGCCGCCGGCAGCATGCTGGGTACCGGAGCGGTGATCGTCTTCGATGAGACCCGCGAGCTGTTCCCCCTCGCGGCCAATCTTGTCGCATTTTTCCGGAACGAGTCTTGTGGCAAGTGCGTCCCCTGCCGCGTGGGGAGCCAGCGAGCCGTCGAACTTCTGCAAGCAGCGTCCGCCGGCCCGGCGAACGCCTTGGGCAGCGGACAGGTACCGCTCACGCAGACGTTGGACGAACTCAATGAAACCCTGGAGCAAACGTCAATCTGCGGCCTCGGCCAAGTCGCCCTGCACCCTATCGTCTCGATGCTGCGGCACTTCTCGGATGAGGCGCCCGGATGAGGCGCCCGGATCGCCATGATGTCTTGTTGTGCCGTTTCGCCACGCATTTCAAGTGTGTGGCGAAACGGAAAACCGGGAAAACTTACAGAATCGCTCTTTCCTCAACCCCAGCCGGACGATAAGATCATCGTGTTCTCTGCGCGGCTTCGCCGAGGAGGGTGTGCGCGGCGTATCCCGCTGCCCCCGACGTCGCCCGTTGCGGCGAGTTCTTGCTCGCCTGTTTGACGATTCCGCCTGTTTGACGATGAGGGATGACCTATGACTGACCAGGATATGCCGAAACAGCGGCGATAGGTCTTTCTTTCCTCTCGTCGCTGTCGAGGCGGCACGCACAAGACAACGCTTCTGACCTGCTGCCGGGGGATTGCTGTTCCCCGAGGCTTCGTCCTCCGCTCGCTGGCGGACCGATCGCAACCTTGCGCCGCGATCAGGCATTCGCCGGTTGATCCCACTACCCCACTCAGAACCACACGGCACAATCGCCCGAAGACCATGAACCTCGAGAAACTTCGCAACATTGGCATCTCCGCTCACATCGACTCCGGCAAGACCACACTGACGGAGCGGATCCTGTTCTATTCCGGCCGCATTCACAAAGTGAATGAGGTCAAAGGAGACGGGGATGGTGCGACCATGGACTTCATGGACCTGGAGAAGGAACGGGGGATCACCATCGCCTCCGCCGCGACCCAGGTCGCATGGGACGGGCATACGATCAACGTTATCGACACGCCGGGGCACGTCGATTTTACGGTCGAAGTCGAGCGCAGCTTGCGTGTGCTCGACGGAGCGGTGCTCGTGCTGTGTGCCGTCGGCGGCGTCCAGAGCCAGTCGCTGACGGTCGACCGTCAGATGAAGCGGTACAAAGTTCCCCGGATTGCCTTCGTTAACAAGATGGACCGCACCGGGGCCAACTTCGAAAGCGTCTGCCGCCAGATCAAGGACAAGCTGCATGTGACTCCCGTTCCGCTGCAGCTCCCGATGGGAGCCGGCGATGATTTCGTCGGCATGATCGACCTGCTGTCCATGAAAGCGTTTGCGTTCGAAGGGACTCAGGGAGAGACCGTCAAGCTGGTCGAAATCCCGGACGAATATCAGGATGACGCCGAAGCGGCCCGCATGGAAATGCTCGAAGCGCTCTCCATGTTCAGCGATGAATTGATGACCGCGCTGCTCGAAGAAGAGGCATTTCCGACCGAGGAGTTGCGCACGCTGGTTCGTGAGGCAACATTGGCCCACGAGATCGTCCCGGTCATGTGCGGCACGGCCTTCAAGAACAAGGGGGTTCAGCCACTGCTCGATGCGGTGGTCCGTTATCTCCCCACGCCGCAGGATCGGGAAATGGAAGCGATCGACGTGCGTCAGACCGAAGCGGCCCGCAAAGCGGGCGAGTTGACCGATGGCGAACTCGTTCGGGCGTCGCTGTCGAACTCACCGGATGACCCGCTCGTTTCAATGGCGTTCAAGACGGTCGTCGAGCAGTTCGGCCAACTGACATACTTTCGCGTCTATCAGGGGCGGATCACCAAGGGCGAAAGTTACGTCAACACCCGGACCGGCAAGAAGGTCCGGTTCGGCCGACTGTTGCAGATGCACGCCAATGACCGTGACGACATTGATGTTGCCGAGGCGGGCGACATCATCGCCGTCGTCGGCGTTGACTGCGCATCCGGCGACACGTTCTGCGGACAGGGGCTCGACTACTCGCTCGAAAGCATTTTCGTGCCCGAGCCGGTCATCCGGCTGTCGGTTGAACCACTGGCCCGCGACGGAGCGGACCGTCTCGGCAAGGCACTGGAACGCTTCCGCCGCGAAGACCCGACGTTCAATGTGTCGACCGACGAGGAAACCGGCGAAACAATCATCGCCGGGATGGGGCAGTTGCACCTCGAAGTCTACATCGAGCGGATCAAGCGCGAGTACCGCTGCGAAGTGTTAGTCGGCGAACCGAAGGTCGCCTACAAGGAGTGCCCGACCCGCGAAGTCGAGTTCAATCACAAGCACAAGAAGCAAACCGGCGGCTCCGGGCAATACGCCCACGTTGTCGGCAAGATGGCGCCCCTCGATGAGAACTCCGTCGACGAAGACGGCGAACCGTTCACCGGAACCTATCAGTTCATCAACAGCATCTCGCAGGGCCGGATTCCGTCACAGTACATCCCGGCTGTCAACAAGGGCTTTCAGCGGGCTTTGAAGAAAGGGCCGCTGTGCGAATGTGAGGTCGTCGGTGTCAGCGCCGACTTGATGGACGGCACCTACCACGACGTCGATTCGTCCGAGAAGGCCTTCGAAACCTGTGGCTGGCAGACCATGCGGGACGCTTTGCAAAAAGCGTCTCCCGCATTGCTCGAACCGATCATGCTGCTGGACGTCGAAGTCCCCGACGAGTACCAGGGACCGGTGACCGGGCACATCTCCAGCAAACGGGGTCTCATCGTCAACACGGAAAACCGCGAGGGGACCGCTTACATCCTCGCCGAGGTGCCGCTGGCCAGCATGTTCGACTACGCCAACGAACTCCGCAGCATGACGCAGGGCAAAGGGGGCTTCAGCATGGAGTTCGCCAAGTACAAGCAAGTGCCCCGCAACATCCAGGAAGAGGTCGTCGAACGCCGCCGCAAGGAAAAGCAGGAACGCCTGCAAACCGCGTGAATGCACAAATGCTCAAGGCTTGACAAGCCCCGCCTTCTCAAGAAGGCCGGGCTTCTTGATGCTCGGATTCCGAACCCTCATCCCTCCGGGAGGAAGCCGCGCTCGCGGAGTTCCTGGATGTTGTCCGGGGCGGATTGCCAGACACGTTCGGTGGCGTAGCGGAGCACGGCCAGGCCGCCCAACCCGTGCGGGGCGGTGAGGACGGCGACGCGGTCGTCGTCTTCGGTGTCGAGCTTGTGGTTCAACCGGGCGACGACCTCTTCGATGCTATCGCTGACAATCTGTGCCGGGCCGTGCAGGTTGTCGAACTTGAGATGCGAAAACGCAGCGGTCCGCTGCAGCAGAAAATCGACGACGTCGTCCAGTTCGTGATCCTCGAAGAACCCCTGCAACTCCGGTCGGGCGTTGTCCGGGGTGACGATCAGCGGGCGGGTGATTTTGACTTCCCCCTGCGTCACGCTGACCGGCTGGCGAGGCTGGGCCGCGTCAACGATCAGAAAATAAGGGAGATCCGACTCTCCGAAGGTGAACAGAGAATAGGAGACCGGGCGGGCGATCTCGACAGCCTGCCAGGCATCACGAAATCGGGCACCGGCGTCGTGATCTTCGAAATCCATGAAAACGATGAGGGGGCTGTGGCGAGCGAGGCGATTGCTCGTCGCCATTGGGGGGGAGGGTGGCCAACAATCCCCAGTTAAGTGGATCGTGGGTCCCGGCACAAGGCTGAACAGGCTTGACATTCATCTGCGTCGCCCTTTACATCTTGCGCGGAGACTGATCGACAACACTTGAGACGTCAGACACAAGGAGTGACATCCCATGAGCGGCCCCATCGTTCGCACCGGCGCGACGCCCGAGTTCTGGAGTAACTGGGACAAGGTCTTCGGCGAAAAGAAATCCCGTTCCGGAAAGCCCGGAACAGCAAAGACGGCGAAGAAATCGACCCGTCAGAAAGCGTCGGCCAGCAAGACAGCAAAGGCTTCCGCCAAGAAATCGGTCGCCAAGAAAGCGACTGCCAAGGCGAAATCGCCCGCAAAGGTCGTTGCGAGGAAGTCCGCGAAAGCGACGACTGCCGCGAAAAAACCTGTACGGAAGACGGCAAGAAAATCGAGCCGACGTAAGAAATGACGTCCTCTGTGGACGCTGCTTTGCACGATGATCCAACCGGGGCCCATAGCGCGGCACCGGCCGGCGCGGGCGTCGACGGTGGGCCGTCGGTTCCTCTGTCGTGGAAAAAACACTGGATCGTTCTGGCGGTGTTTCTGAGTTTCCTCGCTTCTTCCGCGGTTCGACGGCCGGTCCCTTCGGTCAACGAGCCGCACTATCTCTGCAAGGCCAAGCACTACTGGCAGCCTGAGTGGTGTGCGGGCGATTTCTTCCTGGAATCGTCCAATCCGCACTTGGTGTTCTACCAGACGGTTGGCCTGCTCACCCAGTGGCTGACGCTGCCGCAAGCGGCGTGGGCAGGGCGGCTGCTGGCGCTGGGCTGCCTCGCTTGGGGATGGACGCGGCTGCTGTCCCGGCTGCTCCAGCAGCGCTGGCTGCCGCTGGCGGCGGCGTGGGTGTTCCTGCTGCTGCAATCGCTCGGCAACCTCTCCGGCGAATGGCTGGTTGGCGGTGTCGAGAGCAAGGTGTTCGCCTATGCGTTCGCCTTCGCCGGACTGGCCGGGGGGCTCGATCGGCGCTGGGTTCCAGCGGGTGTCTGGATGGGATTGGCGATCAGTTTTCACCCGCTGGTTGGTCTGTGGGGTGTCATCGCGGCGGCGATGGGGACCGCAGCAATGATCGTCAGTCGCTACCGTCAGCCGGCCACGGCTGAGACGCAAGCAACGGTTGGCGTATGGACCCCGTTCGACTGGCGCAGCGCGGGTCTGGGCAGCATGGCCATGATCGTGTGCGCCCTTCTGGGATTGCTGCCGGCGCTCAGCCTGCTCGCGGGAGTTGATCCGGACATGGCTGCCCGGGCGGACCGTTTGCAGGTCGGCATGCGACTGGCCCATCACCTCGATCCGGCTCGGTTTTCGCTGTCCGCCTACCGCTACTATGCACTGTTGCTGGTGCTTGTGGCCCTATTGTGGCGAGCGTCCCAGCCTTCACGAAGCCGGCGATGGTTCGCCGGCTTCGTGGGAGCGACCGTGGTGATCGCCCTCGTGGGGATGCTGGCCGGTTGGGGGCCACGTCCGCTGGCCGCGATGCCGTTGTCTGCGTTTCGAGTGTGGTTGTTGAAGTTTTATCCATTTCGGCTGGCGGACCTGTTCGTCCCGGTCCTGACTTCCGTGACAGTCGTCGCCGCCTGCCATGCGGCGGAAACGGAAGGATTTTTGACCGTGTGGCATCGCCGCGCCGCTCGTGTTCTTGCTGTGACGGCCTTCCTGTTATCGCTGGTGCTGCCGACTCCCGACCGACATCCGAGTCGGATGTCGGCTGCCAAAGAGGCCGATTGGATCGCGACCTGCCGGTGGATTCGCGAGCAGACTCCGCCCGACGCGCTGCTGTACGCGGCCAATGAGAGCTGGGCGGTCAAATGGTTTGCACATCGCGCCGAATATGTGAACTACAAGGATTTCCCGCAGGATGCCCCCGGCATCATCGAATGGGCGGGACGCCGTCGGCTGATGAACGATTGGGCCCGCGAGACGTTCGCCGACGGCCGCTGCACGGCCGAAGAACTTGCACGCCTGCACGCAGACACCGGAATCACCCATCTGACCGCCAGCCGCCTCGGACCCATCGACATCGACCCGGCCTACCGCAACGAATCCTTCCGCGTATACGCGATCGGTCCGTCGCGCAAGCGGGCAGCTTACGCGATAGGCGTTCATTGACAGCGAACGAGGGTCATCAGGGCGAAGGCGGTACCGTAGGGTTGGTGGTAGTCGTAGAGCGGGTAGTCCCACCAGGAGCCGTCCTTTTCCTGGCGGTCGAGGATGATCCGGGCGATGTGGTGCTGGTAGAGCGGTTGTTGGTCTGCCGGCAATTCGTGAATGCACCAGGTGGCGTAGTAGTGGCCGAAGTAGTAGAAATAGCCGGCGACCTGGAACCAAGCCTCGTGAGGGATTGGTCGTTTGCGGCCAATATCGAGCCAGCCGTTGCGAACAATCAACCGATCGAGCCAGTTGGTGAGAATGTCTTCGGTGACCGCTTTGTCACCCCACAACCGCAGAGCGATGTTGCATGCCTGCGAGCGGCCCAAGCTGCCTCCGGGCCGATTGATGCCTGCCCGGGGCTTCCATTTGAGATATTCGCCATACAGGTAGCTGAAGTCCGGAAGACGCTGACGAAGTGTGGCCGCGATCGCTTTGTCGATCATCTTCTGCGGCGGCTCATAGCCCGCCTGCTTCGCCTCATAAAGAGCGACCAGCACGGCCGCATTGACGAACGACAGGGAACTGCTCGATGGTTGCTTCGTCTGATAGCGGAAGTCGTAGTAACCCCAGCCGCCGTCGATGGAGGCGTACCGCTTCAGCATGTCGAACTGCTGTGCGACGAGTTGGTCGATTTGTTGCTGGCGGTTCTGATCCTCCGGCTGATGGGCCTTCATGCGGACGAGCGCCTGGATGGCGTAGCAATGCGTCCAGACGTTGTACATGGCGATGCCAGTCGCACGGCGGACTTCTGGAAGTCGTTCAAACAGATAGGCTTCCGCCCGGTCGAGGGACTGACGGACATCTTCGCGGTCCCCGCCGACTTCATAGAGTGTCGAGACACACATCGACGTGACGGCCGCCCGAAACGCCTGATGGGCGCCGGGAACGGGAGCGTAGATGTTCAGGTCCTTCGTCCGCGTGGCGGAGCCCCACGAGCCGTTGTTGTTCTGATCTTCCAGCAAGAAACTAATGCCCCGATTGATAGCGCTGTTCACGGTTTCGGTCGACGGCGGGTCGATCGGGTCGGGAGCAGAAACACCCGATACCGCAGGCGCAGCGGCAGCCTTGCCGTCGAAGGCGATGGACACGGTTGCCGAAGTCAGCAGGATGAGCCAGGCAGCGAGGCTGCGGAGAAGCGTTGTCGGCGTCATGGTTTTCACAGACTCCTCAGACTCGCGTGCGGTGGAACAGCGTCACGCCGTATTGAGCGGGCGCACTGCGGACCGATGCACGGTTCATGGTTGATCCAGCAGGATGACGTCGCCCTCGTTGAGCCCGGAGAGAATCTCGGTGCGTCCCTCATGTTTCTTACCGATTTCGACGGACTGCATGCGAGGTTCGTCGGTGCCGTCGAGGTAAACGTAGTGCTGGGCGCTGTCGGTCTCTTCTGCGAAGACAGCGCCCGAGGGGACGGTCATTGCGTCTTCGTCCGCATAGGGCGTGAGGACGACTTTGCAGGTCATGCCCAATACGGGCAGTGGCTGGTGTTCGGCTGCGTCATAGACGACCCGTCCGTCAAAGGTCCCGTCCTTGACGGTGACCGGCCCCAGCGCCTCGCATTCTCCAGGATACGCTGCGTCGGGAAACGCTGTCGGCTTGATCTTCGCCGGCGTCCCTTCCTGAAAGTACCGGTATTTGTCCTCTGGCACATCCACGCGAACGAACGACGGACCATCCGACACGATCGTCATCAGGACAGTGTTCGCACTCACGCTCCCACCGGGACGCAATTTCTTGCGGATGGCGGCGGTCGTTGGCCATTTGCCGCGCGTTGCTTCCCCGTAATGGACAACCCCTGCCACCGGCGATTCGATGACCATCAGTTCTCGGTCCGCCTCCAGCAGGGCCAGTTTCTCTTCGAGTTGTTGTTGAGTGTGTTGCAGCTTCTGCAGTTGAATGCGTTTCATCTGCAATGTCGTGGGGAGTGCCGATTCCGTTTTTGCCAGATTCAGCCGGGTGCGAATGGCGGACTCCTGAACCTGCTGTTTTTCTCGCGGCAACAGAACCTGGAGCGTGCGATCATGCCGCAGACGGGCCGATTCCAAGGAGAATTGGCTCCGTTCAACGGCCCGCCGCGCGCGTTTGAGAATAATCTCTTCCGTCTCTTCGGTGAGATCATCCGCCTTGTACATCTGCTCGAGTTGGTTGAGTTCCTCCTGGGCATATTCGAGGCTGTATTCTACCCCTTTGAGACTCTCCTCCGTTTGGCGGATCTTTTGCTGCTCGCCCACTTTGAGAAAGTAATCGAGGTCCTCTGCGGCCGTTGTCTGTGCTCGTTGCGCAGACTCAAGATCGAGCGGCGCGGACTCCTCCAACGCCAGTAACTCAGCCTCAGCCTGTTGGATTGAGAGGTACCCCAATTCCTGCTGAAGCTGGAGGTCACGAAGCTCGTCTTCCAGTTTTCGGGTTTCCAGGCGGAGGATCGGTTGCCCTTCGTCGACCAGGGTCCCTTCGTCCACCACTTCCTCAACTGTGAGCGTACTCCAGGCCTCCAGCTGCAGCCGGACTTCGGAGGTCTCCTCGGCTTCAAAGACCCCGTCGACCTCCACCTCCACCTTGAAGGGCCCTCGTTCGACGGTGTGTGTTCTGCGCTCCGTTGCGGGCTTTTCGGAGTTTGCTTCGTCAGCCCGAACGCTACTGAGAGCACTGATTGCGATTAGCAAGACGCTGCCGAATCGGAGAACGCTGGTCATGTGTTTGCACCTTGTCAGGAGAGTCTGCTTCGGAAGTAATACTGCCGACACCCGATCATACGCGACCACCGCAACGGCCGATTGGCGGTGCCTCGACCAAGTACCAACGACACACGAGCCGTCTGCTGCACGCATCAATGCCGATTCCACGGAGCAAGTTGCCGACTTGCTCTGTGGTGATCGTCACTCGTGACAGAGACGAGCATTTCACAGCCTGCCCGGCGATCTTTTCGACACACGAATCCCAGCCGACTGACGCCTACCGCACGGAGTCGAACAACGGCGTCGACAGATAGCGTTCGCCAGAGTCCGGGAGGACAACGACGATCGTCTTTCCAGCATTCTCCGGCTTTGCGGCGACCTTGAGAGCACCAGCCATGTTGGCACCGCAACTGATGCCGCAGGTGATGCCTTCTTCCTCAGCAATCCGTGGGGCCATCGTGAACGCTTCCTCGTCGGTCACCTGCACGACTTCGTCGACGATCGACATATCCAGATTGTCGGGAATAAAACCGGCACCGATGCCCTGGATCTTGTGGGGACCCTTCTCCCCTCCGGAGATGACTGCGCTCGCTGATGGTTCGACCGCCACCGAATGCAGCGGCGTTCCTTTGTCCTGCTCCCAATACCGGGAGACACCCGTGATCGTCCCGCCGGTGCCAACTCCGGCAACGAAGATGTCGACGTCGCCCTCGGTGTCGTTCCAGATTTCCGGGCCGGTTGTTGTCTGGTGAATGGCCGGGTTGGCCGGATTGTTGAACTGATTGGGCATGAAGTAGTCGGGCTGTTCGGCCAGTTCGGTTGCGCGGCCGATGGCCCCGCCCATGCCCTCGGCGGCTGGTGTGAGAATCAGCTCGGCCCCGTACGATTTGAGCATCATTCGGCGTTCGATGGACATCGATTCCGGCATGGTGAGGATCAGCGGGTACCCTTTTGCCGCACACACAAACGCCAACGCGATGCCCGTGTTGCCACTGGTCGGCTCGACGACTTTCATCCCCGGCTTGAGGACACCGGATTTCTCCGCGTCCCAGATCATCGCCGCGCCGATGCGGCATTTGACGCTGTAGGCTGGGTTCCGGCCTTCGATTTTGGCGAGCAGCCTGACGTCGTAGTCCTTCGCCAGCCGGTTGATCTGGACGAGTGGGGTGCGGCCAATGGATTCAGCGTTGTCAGCAAAGATCGGCATCTCAAGCTCCTTGTATTGAGAGGAGGAATGGCCCGTGCGGGAGGCTGAATTCAGCGTGGAGGTGCTCCCCGTGGCCGATTGGCATTATGGGAATTCGGTCGCATCGGAGCAATGCCCCTGTCAGCCCGGTTGCGACAGGCCATCGCGGAAGGGATGATAGGCAAATTCAGGGCGCCGGCAGCCACGCATCGCGTCTGCTTCCCCGCCTCATGTTGAAGGCGTCGTTGGTTTGGGCGATCGGGTAAGCGGAAGGTCGGATTGCCGATGTCGTGGGGCGGGTATTCAGTCTGCCTGTTTCTTTCGCCACGCGGTCGAACGGATCGCCGCCCTCACGGCCAATCTCGCTTACGTTGGACGAACCGGGACTGCAAATCGTTTTCGATAAATTGACTGACGAGGGAACTCCAAATGCGCGACACCCGAAGCAAGACTGATTCTGTCGGGCGGCGAGGCATGCCTGCATTCTTCCGTCCCTGCGACGGGAGAGGCCGATTGGACATCTGCTCCCGGGACCCGGCCGTCGATCCGCATCGATCCGCCGGATTACGCCTCGCGCTCTGGGCGGTGTTGCTTGGCAGTGCGACGGCATGTGCCGCGCGTGCCGCCGATGAGGCTGTGCCGAATTGCGTGACGTTCACCGTCGACGTCGACTTGGGACGCGACATCGGGCAAAGCTTCGGGGCGCTATTCGAAGCGCGGGACCGGGACGGGCGCGTGGTCGCCGGGGCGGGATTTCAGGATGTCTATAACACGCGGTTCCGCACCGGCCGACGGACGTTGCAGTTCTTCGTGCGACCGAACACTGGTGAAGGCGACTTCACCATCGAGCGATTGCCGCACCCGGATCTGGACTGCGGCGTCTATCTGTTCGATCTCGGCGGGCAGGTGTATGCCTGGACGACGGTGCGGGGGAACTCCGTGCGTCGCTGGGACGAGCCGTCCCGGCAATGGGTGGCGGAGCTGCCGCCGTTTGCTGGAGGGATTCGGTCAGGCGATGGGGTCATGCCGCTCGGCGCGGGGCAACTCACGTTTACGGAAGACACCGCCAAGTACAACGGCCGCGTGATTCTCTCGCCGCCGACAGAGGGGGGATACCGCGACTTCTACTATGCGCAGGGGCATCTGTTGTTCTATCACCGCAAGGCGGGCAGCGGAGCCTTCACGCGGCTGATGGCCTGTCCGTGGACGCCGGCGGAAACTGGGCCGGTCGACCTGTCCCAGGCAGTGGTGTTCGACACCCCCTACGACCGGGAAACCCCCTTTGCATGGGGACAGTGGGAGGACCAGGTGCTGACCGTTTCCAACATGGGCGGCATCTACGTGTTTGAGGGCGGACGATGGCGGACCGTGCTGGAGCCAGACGATCAGGTGAGCTACCAAGTGTACTCGATCCTCCACTGGCACGACCGTCTGCTGTTGGCCCAGTACCCGACCGGCAACGTGTTTGAGTATCAGGGCCACGAGGCGACGCAAATCAAGGACTGGCCGCCGCGCCTCCCCGGGGTCTCAGTGAGTGCCCGTGAATGTCAGACGCTGTCGATCTACCGGGGCAACCTGTTCGCCGGAGTTTGGCCATGGGCCGAGTTGTGGCGGCGGGACGGTGGTCCGCGCCAATGTGGTCCGCGCCAAAGTAATGCGGGGCGCCGGGATGCAGGACAGTGGCATTCGTTAGGCCGCATGTTTACGCATCCGGCAATCACCGACAAATTCACCCATCCGTATGAGGCCGAGGCGGAGCGGATGGGACTCGTCGCCAACTACTGGGGCCAGCGGATCACTGGCATGGTCCCGCACGGCGATTCACTGCTGCTCTCGACGTCCTCGAAAGGGACCGCACCGTGGAAAGCCGAGTACGGTTTCCTGACGGAAGAGCAGCGGCGCGAGTATGGTGCGGTCCTCCGTCTGCGGATGCCGGGCAACCTCGCCGCGCCGATCGCGTGGCAGGACCGGCCCATTCGACTCGAATTCTCTTTCCGGCCGGGGGAGCTGACGATTCGCCAGGACGGCAAACCGTTGGCGACGGCGGCGTTGCCGGAAGAGTTCTCTGCGGATCTGTCCGACCTGACGGTCCACTGGGGGGAGGGCGTCTTCGGTCGCCTGCGCGGGAGGCTCGTCAGTCGGAGTCTGACGCCGGCACCTTCGGGCGAGTAGCTTGTGTGTTATTCATTGTCACCCGTCGCTGAGAGGAATCGGCAATGCCGAATCAAATCAAAGTCGCGCTGCTAACGCACGCGGATGGGGCGCACGTGGGGGCGTACCTCAAGGCGCTTGCGGAGACCGAGGAGTGCGGCAGCGTCGTGTTGGCCGACCCGGACGGGCACTGGCAGGACGAAGCGCAGCAGACGCTCGGCGACAAGCTGGCACGCACGGGCCGAAACGTCGGCGGGCTCTTGGAGGCGGAGCAGCCGGAACTGGCACTGGTGACGATGGAAGCGAAGCTCGCGCCGCCAGTGATTGACGTGGCTCTCGATGCGGGCTGCCATGTGTTCGCGGAGAAGCCGGCCTGCGTACGCGTCGAGGATTTTGTGCCACTGGTGCGAAAGGCCGACAGCAAGCATCGCTACCTGATGCTCGCGCTGGCCAATCGTCTAAACCCGGAGATCGTGGCGGCCCGCGAATTGATCGAGCGAGGCACGCTCGGCCGGTTATACGGCGTCGAGGCTCATCTCATCGCCGACCAAACACGGCTCACGCGGCCCGCCTATCAAAAGACGTGGTTCGCCGACCGCGATCGGGCCGCCGGCGGGCATCTCATCTGGCTCGGCATTCATTGGCTCGATTTGGCGATGCACATCAGCGATTCGAGCATCGACCAAGTGGCCGGCTTCACCACGAACATCGGCGGGCAGCCGATTAACGTCGAAGACTCCGCAACGGCCGCCCTCCACTTCGACAACGGCATGCTGGGCACAATGACCTCCGGCTACTACCTCGACAAAGGCTATCACTCGCACATCCAGGTGTGGGGTTCGGACGGTTGGCTCCGCCTGTCGCAGATGGAGGACCGGCCACTTCGTTGGTCCAGCACCCAAGGGGACAAGGCGGGGGAGGTGCAGATCTGGGAGGGATCGAAACAGCCGCGCGGGTACACGCCTTTCGTCCGAGCTGCCGTGCAGGCATGTGCCAACATGAGCGACCCGCCCATCAGTAGCGCCCACAGTCTGCGAGCCTTGAAAACCGTCTTCGCGATCTACGCCGCCGCCGAATCCGGACAAACGGTGCAGGTCGGTGATGTGCACATCGAGTGTGCTGAATGAGCTGGAGTTGGGGTTGGAGTTCAGCCTTCAGACTGCGAAGGCAAGCTAAAGCTTGAACTCCAGCACCCACCCTCCCTTGCGGTGCCAGAATTCACGGATTGCGCTTCCAGACAGAGTCTGAATGCAGGCTCACTCCAACTTCCAACCAAGAACGGCCTTGGCACAGCTTGGTCCCTCGGACCGACGGTCGGCGTATGCTTACCCCGCCCCCCCCGAAACTTGAGGAATTCTCATCGCGTCCGAAAAGTTGACGCAGAACGGAACCTGGTGCCGGATTCGCTATTTTCCGCAGTCCCCCTGTCTCTGCTGGATTCTCCACCCGGTCTCACGTTATGTTTGGTGGTATCTTAAATTGTTGGATTCCGGAACGCCCTTGCCGGTCCAAACCCTGGTTTTGCCAAACTTCTGAGGATTTCCCCTGTGCGAATCATTGGGGAATTCGACGCGAGCCTACCACTCTTGCCAAGCATCGCATGATCATTCAACTTCCCATCTGGCTTCGCCATTTTCGTCACCATTCGGTCACTCGTCGGCGACGCCAGCGATTCCCCGCCACGACCGAGGCGCTCGAATCCCGGACAATGCTCGCGGGCAATGTCGCTGCAGTCGTCGACGGAGCCGACCTCACGCTCACGGGCGATGAGGCGGACAACTCGGTCGAGGTGACGCTGGCGGGTGGCGACGTTGTGGTGCAGGGGCTCGACGGGACGACGGTCAACGGCAGCAGCGACCCGTTCGTTGCCTTCGCGGGAACCACGACGATCGGTGGCGATTTCGAGTCTTCGCTGGGCGGCGGGGCGGACACGCTGCGGCTGACCGGCCCGCTGACCGTCACCGGCAGGACCCGCGTTACGGACAATTCCGGGGCAACGCAGGTCGGCATCACGGATGCCACGGTCGATGGTGCGGTGCATATCCGCACGGGGCAGGATGACGACAACGTCAGCATCACCGGCTCGACGCTCGGCAGCAGTCTGACCATCACCGTGGGCGGCGGCGAAAACCTCGTCTCGGTCTTCGACACCACCGTTACCGGCAACGTCGCTGTCACAGCGGCGGGATTCTCACACCGACGGCATCGGTTGGGGGAACGGATTCTGAAGCGGCTTGAGCGGCTCGACGACCGATTGTCCAGTCAGCATGGCGGCCGGTTCGGCCATTTCATCACACACCTGGAGGAGCAAATTGGCCGGTTGGACGGACGCTTGGGCATCGGCCGGCAGGACGGACCGAATGAGATCGTGATCGAGGACAGCACCACCGGCTCTGTTCGGTTCTCCACCGGCCGTGGTGCCGACAACGTCGTCGTGCAGAACTCGACGGCCAACGGCAACGTGCGCGGCAACACCGGGTCCGGGGACGACTTCGTGATGTTTGATGGTGCGACCGTCACCGGCTCGACGAGCCTCAGTTTGTGGTTGGGGAACGACAAGCTCGTCACACAAAACACGAACACCTTCGAGGGCAACGTCTACGCCAACGGCGGACCGCGGCGTGACGACGCGATGCAAATCTCCGACGCAACCGTGTTCAACGGCAAGTCAAAGTTTCGCCGTTTCGAGTCGTCGACCGTCTCCGACACGATGATCCAGATGGGCGGCACCGACACGCTCGCCGCGGCGGCAGCGCTGCGGATGAGCCTGAACGGCCTCGACAACGGGAACGGCAACAACAACGCCAACCCGCCCGCGCTCACGCTCGATACATCGATGAACATTGACACCGTCCCGTCGAACGACACGCTGGTGACGACTCAGCAGATGTTCACGATCGCCGGGCAAACCGATGCCGGGGCGAGCGTGAATGTGGTCGGCGGGCCGAACGGCGCAGTCGATCTGGGGACGACGACCGCGGACACGAACGGTGATTTTTCGATTGACGTGACGCTGCTGGAGGGAGGCACCACCATCGTGGTCACCTCGATGACCGATGGTGGGTCGACGAGCGAACAATTCAACCTGCATCGGGCGGTTGGATCAGTCGTGCGGTTTGCCAGTTCACAGGGGACATTCGACGTCGAGATGCTCAACGACGACGCCCCCAACACGGTCGCCAACTTTAACTCGTACCTCAGTGACTACATCGACTCGTTCGCTCACCGTGCAGGCAACGGGACCGGGGGCGTGCCGTCGGTCGTCCAGGGGGGCGGTTTCGCATTGAACGGAACCGTCATCGAGCCGATCGCCACCAACGCCCCGATCGCCAACGAGTTCAACGCGGCCAATTCAAACCTTGCCGGCACGTTGTCCACCGCCCTGAGCGGCGATGGCTTCGGGGGAACGGACCCCGACAGCGCGACCAGCCAATGGTTCTTCAACGTGGTGGACAACACCTTCCTCGACGCGGCCAAACACGTGGTCTTCGGACGTGTCATCGGCACCGGATTGAACGTCTTGCAGGCGATTCAGGCGTTGCCGACGTTCGACATCACCGCGTCGGTGTCAGCCCCGCTGGTCAACGGCTTCGACCCGACCGACGCCTTGACCAACGTTCCGCTCGACGGCTATGACGACTTCTCGGAGACACTGCCCGGCACCGTGACGATTTCGGCGGGCAACATCATTGTGACCGGCACCGGCACCAACTTCACTTCGACGTTGGAGGCGGGCGAACTGATCCAAATCGATGGCGTCACGCGAGTGATCCTCGAAGTCACCAGCGACACATCGCTCACACTCACCTCCGCGCCCGCAACCGCCGTGACTGGTGCCACCGTGTTCGTCAATCCGGTCCCGACCGCCGGCGAACTCGCCTTGTTCTCCTCGATCACCGAGATCCTGCCGGCACCATAGGCCGCACTTCTCACCGGACGGCAAGGTGCATGGAGCAAGCCGGCGGCGTCCAACCGATGTTCGTGCGCGCTCATTTCCGGGTGGATGGCGCGTCGTTGAGGCAACCGAGACACTTATTCGGGCCGAACACTGGGGCCGAACACTGGGGCCGTGACGCGGTTCGCTCACTGTCCACAGCCCCAGCCCAAGTTCCCCAGTGATTTGGGAAATCGGTGTTTCTGAAAGTTTTTTCGAGCCGGAGTTTGTCGTAAGTCGTTGATTGATGGTCGGGCGTTGAGGGTCTGAGAGTCGGATGACGGCCGATCGCGTTGTAGTGACGA
>JAJDEI010000103.1 GCA_029259845.1 Planctomycetaceae bacterium
GTGGGTGTCGTTGTTGATGATGTTTGTTACACCACCACCAATAACGCCTCTACTGACAGAATGCATTTTCGTCTTACCACTTTTTCAACACATCACCCGAGCCCCGTTTGCTGAGCCCCAACTGAAGCTGTCAGCTCCAACAATCAAACGTTTCTAACCCACAGCTTCTGCGGATGAACCTTATTTTCGGGGGGCGTAAAGTTGCGTCGCTCGGTTGTGGTCTTACTCATATCGAATCTCGCGCACAAAAAACCGGTACACCACAGGGACAGACGCTGAGCGCCAGAATCCTCTGCGGTGCACCGGACATGCCCTTGGCCGATGTTGTCACCTCGCAAGCGACGCTGGATGGCTTTCCACAACTTGGCGGCGTCACGACGATGTCATCATACGCGATGTTGCCCGCGATTGCAAGCACAAAAACTACGCAAGCTCATTTATGACATGGTGTTACGTTTGTAACGTGTGTCACTCCACCCCTTCCGTAAAAAGCCAACTGTGGACATGATCGGCGACCGCTCGAAGCCGGTCGTCATCGATTCCGTGCCGGTAGTTCGCAGCCATGCTTCCGTCAATATGTCCCATGATCGCGTCCACGGCGAGTTGGTCCCGGCAGCCACCGGCGATCGTCTCGAAGGTATGTCGAAGAGAGTAGAAGGAGAGACCGGGACGTTTCAGGCCGAGCGACTTGAGCAAGGTCGCGGTCGCTTTGGCAATCGCGTCGTCCGACTTTGACTTGATCAACGTCTTGCCGTACGCCTTTGACTCAAGCAGTTCAAAGCGCACCCACCGTTGCCCAAACCGAGTCAGAAAGACCAGTCCTTCGTCATCAGGATCGGGTGGTTCCTTCCGTTGAGCAACAACCGTCCGCAGTGCAGCGATTGTCTCAGGCCAGAGCGGGATCTGGCGTTCGACACCCGTTTTTGGTCGTGGGTAATCGAGCCATCCCTTGTCCAGGTCCAACGCCGACACTGGCAAGGACGAACAATCCGTGTTGCCGAGGGCGCCGTTAATGCCGAGCAAGATCATCGACTTCAACTGTAACGTCGGAGCGGAGTCGAGCATCTGCCGAATCTCATCGGCATCGAATGTCCGCGAACCGTTCTGCTGCTTCTTTTTGCCCTTGGACTTTCGCAGCTCGGAGCGACTGGGCGTCTTGAAGACCGGTCCGTACTTGACGGGCTTCTCAATCAGGTCCGCCTCAAAGGCGTACTTGAACACGCTGCGAACCTGAGTGATACGCGGTCCGAGCGACGCTGCCCCGTGGTACCTCTCGGCCAGTTTCGCGTACAGTTTTTCAAAGTCAGTCGGGCCGAGGTCCGCCACGCTCCGGTTCCTCCCAAAGTTGTCGAGAAGCAGACGGCAGGTGGAGTCGTATCCGGCGAAGGATCTCGGCGACAGGCTGCCCGCGTCCATCTTGATCCGCTTCGCCCTCATGAAGGCGTTGCAGGTTTCTCGCAGCGTCGGGCCGCCAGCGTTCGATTTCGGTCGCGGTTCGCGTCCGGCGTGCAGGTCATCAGCGACGGCGAGATACTCGCTTTCGGCACCATGCGGATCGTTCCAGCGACCGAAGTAGTAGGTCTTGCCTCGAACGGCCTTCGCCCACTTGCCACTGGCGTGCGGGAAGAGCGGGAAGTCCGGGCGGGGCTTCTCAGGTTTCGCTGGTTTGCCGCCGACAGGTTTACGAGTCAGGCGTGTTGCGGTAGACTTCGACATGTCGTCACCTCCGGTTCTCAAGATCAGGTGGCGTCCTGGCACCCGGCTGTTGCGTCAGCCGGGTGCCAGCTGTATGACATACGTTGCGGTTACATCATAAACAACTGTACTTCAACTGTAAACCGAGAACAGAGAGGAGCCGAGTATCTACGCAAGTCTTTGAAATAAAATAACTTGCCACCGTAGCTCAGTTGGCAGAGCAGCGCATTCGTAATGCGCAGGTCGTCAGTTCAAGTCTGACCGGTGGCTCTTGTGGGTGTCTCGTGTCACGAGAACGCCTTGGTGGAGGGGGGCGTTCTGGGCACCTCATCAATGCGTCCGCCTTCGTACGAAGGATGCCGGCTGGGCTCGGTTGTCCCCTCGTGTGGCTGCTTCGGCCGCTAAGGACCTTACAACGAAAACGCCCCCGGTTCGATTGCTCGAACTCGGGGGCGTCGATCCTCACTACCCGTTGACGGCGACGAGTTGACGTCTACAACAGGTTGGCCACCTTGTCGGTCAGGCCCTTCTTGCCGAGGACGACGTCGAGCTTTCCGTGCGCGGCGATCCTTTCGAGGACTTCCAGTTCCCGCAGACGCATGAGAACCGGGTTGTCCGCTAGCAGCCTAGCCGTGTTGGCCTGCGACCGCATGGCGGCGGTCTCTTCTCGCCGCGCGATCAGATTGGCCTCGGCGGCCTTCTTCGCCTCCGTGACACGGTTCATCAGATCTCTCATGTCGCCCGACAGGATGACATCCCGGATGCCAACCGATGCGATTTCGAGACCCAATTCACCCGCGCGTCGACGGACGTTCTCCTCGATGTCCGCGGCGACGGCATCCTTGTCCGTCAGGAAGAAATCGAGTTCCCGCGCACCAACCACGGCCCGCAGTACGAGCTGCGTTTCGCGGTACAGCGCCTGCCGCACATCGTCGGTCTGGCTGACCGCCTTGCGGGCATCAGCCACACGGAAGGTGACGACGGCGTTCATGCGGAGCGTGACCTTGTCCGCCGTCATCAGCTCCTGGCCGCTGACATCGACCATCGTCTCCCGTTCGTCGATCTCGACCACCTTCGCATCGGCCTGCCCCTTCCAGAAGGCGTACAGGCCCGGTGCCAGCGTGTCGACGTAACGGCCGTCGATGAACAGCACGCCGACATGCTCACGCTTGACCGTGCACACATCGAACACCGCATGCGCAGCCGCCGAACGTGCGATGACCTTCAGGTCCTCGTGCTCGAATCGCACGTTGCGCGCATCGATCACCTCGACTCGCACGTCCTTCTGGCCGGTCCAGTAAGCATACAAGCCGGACGGCAGGACATGGCTGAACCGGCCTTCGATCCAGACCAGGGCCCGCTCGTGGTCCTTCAGGTCGAGCACAATGGCACGGTCCGTCAGCGCGCCCGACTTCACAATGAGGTCGAGCTTCTCATGCACGATCCACGGATCCCGCTGGGAGACGACGTCCACACGGACCTTGCCCAGTAGGTCCACAAACCAGTGCGTCCCCTGACCGAGCAGACCGCGATACTCGCGATCGCGGAAGTAGAGGCCCATCTCGTAGCTGCGTATCTTGTATCGCTTCAGAAACAACATCACTCACCTCCCCGGAGCCAGGCTCCGGACTTTTCACCATCTATTCAAATGCCGATGAACACGGCCTCGATGCCGCGCCGTTTGGGAGAAATGACACGTTCTGAGCAAAAAATGTTCATCCCTGTCTGTCTGAAATCCGTTTCAGCGACAGGCCAGCGAAGCATTCCACCCAAATAGCACGTGGTTCGCGACACTGCTTGGAGAAAACATGGTTGACACCCCGGAGAGGCGTGAATTCCACCTGCTCCCCGAGCTGCGACGCTCGGCATTGTGGGCAATCGGTGGTTGCCTACTCATCGCAGGCCTGCTTTTCGTCATTCAGGCACCGAAACTGAGAGGCCTAATCGAGCGGGCCGGTTTTGCATTGCCCTTCATCCTTGGTGCGATCTGGCTGTTTCAATATCGCATGTCTCGACTCAGGGTCGATGCAGACGGCATCAGCAAACGCGTTCTCTGGTGGTGGGATTTGTGGCCGTGGGAGGCATTTACGGATGGTCGTATTCATCAGGGAATCACCCAGCACGGCTATGAGTTTCCGACACAACCTTGGTGGAGCCGTAAACTTGAACTGGGGCTCCTTCCACCGACCGACGCCAGAGAGGTCGATTCTCTGATCCGAAGGGTCTGGCAGCCGCCGGAACCAGCACCACGTCCCGAGGTGTTGAAGATCAAATTGGATTGGCCACGCACGAAACAGATTGAATTGACTCCGCAACGGATTGTCATTTCTCGAAAGCAGAGGCAGAGAGTGTATCGTTGGCAGAAGGTTTCCGAACTCGTGATTTGGCGCCTTGAATCAGGCCGGCGAGATTTCCGTGAGTTGCACCTTGTGCTCGACGAAGAGGCTCTGGTGTTCCGACGCAAACCGTCTCAAGGATCGGAAGCCTCTAACTGGACTGGTGTGCCTGCTGAAGTTCTCAGCTCGTACCTCATCAATTCCGTTTGTCCTGAGCGAGTTCAGGACTTTGCGCTCACCGGCGAGTCGAACAGCCTCGACGAAGTCAATGCACGGGCAAATCGGAGTGAAAAAGAACGACACGAGCTGACAAAAATTCGATGGTCATCCGCTGTGCTTTTTGGGTTTGCGGCTGTCATTCTCGTTCTCATTTTGCCGTGGCCGAAGAAGCTCTTTGGACTGCTGTACTGTCCTGTCATCTACGCCTACTTTTGTCTCCTCCACAAACGGATCGCCGAGTTGGATCAACAACTTCTCGATTTGGAGAGCGAACGGAAGACCTTCACGCGGGTGGCCCAGGTTGCCTCGGGCTGACGCCGGGGTCCATCGGTCAACGGTCTCATTGAACCGCAGAGTGCGCAGAGGAACGCAGAGACGACAGGCCCTGCCCACTACGTTTCTCCGCGTCCTCTGCGGTGAGATCACATTCTCTGAAGACACCCTCCGAAGGCAGGACGTTCGCTGCACATTGCTCGATTTTGATTGGTACCTGCAACTGATATCATTCGGCAAACAGGAGGCAAACATGTCTACGGTGGAAGAGGCTTATCGACAAGCGATGGACGCAATGACGCCGGCGGAGAAGTTTGCGCGGGTCGAAGGGTTTCTCTCGTGGACGAGGAGCCTGTTGGCGCGACAAATCAAAGCTGAGCTTGGTGATGTCAGCGAAGAACGAATCAAGTCCGAAGTCGCCATCCGGATGTACGGCAGCGATCCGCGATTCCGAAAGCTGCTCGAGCAACGAGAAGCAAATGGATCCCCCTGAGACGTTCCGTTCGACGCTGCCGAAAATCGTTCAGGTCCTGGAACAGGCGGGAGTTCGGTTTCATCTGACCGGCGGGATTGCGTCGGCGCTCTACTCGGAACCGAGATACACCCAGGATGCCGACATTGTTGTCGACCCGGACGCGATGCAGGGACAACTCGACTCGTTCCTGGATTCGTTGCAATCGGGCCGGTACGAATTCAACGCCAGTGTCGTTCGTCAGGCGGTGCAAGACGGCCGGCTGTTTCAGGTTCTCGACACCGATGAGATTCTGAAGATCGACTTCTATCCCCGAGAGATTGTTGAAGGCCGACTGGATCGTTCGGTCTCCGTGGAGATTTTCCCTGGTATTGAGTTGCCAGTCATCTCACGCGCCGATCTCGCCATTGCCAAACTGGTCTGGATTAGCAAGGGAAGTCACAAGAGCCGTCAAGACGTCAGGCAGATTCTGTTGCGTGCCACGCCGCAGGAGATGGATGCGGTGCGCCGCAATGCAGGAGGAATGTCGCTCTCGGACCTGCTGGACGAAGTCCTCTCCGAGCCGGATGAGATCGATCTGTAAACGTTGGGAGAGACACCCTCCGAAGGCAGAACGTTCGCCGATCACACGGGTGAATCGCGGAGTGCGGTTGAGTGGACGGCTTTGGCAGGTGGCTGCGGCGACGCGGCAAGTTGTCGTGTCCGCTCCCTTGCGGTCGCGGCTCTGACGGACTGGCCGTTTCGGTCGTTTTCACTTGACGAAGCGTGAACGCGGAATCCTCGCACTACAGGGCGTTCTCGCGTGCTGCCGTCGAGCGCGGCACGGTGCGAGGTGTTCCGGGAACGGATGTCCCCGGCTCGTTCCGTGTCCCACAATTCGACGGCCGATCGGGCGGACGTTTGCCTCCTTCGGGGCTTCATGGTCGGGATGCTTCCGCATCTCGTGGTGTCGGTTACCAGCCGACGGTTTGGTAGTCGGTACGGGAATCGAACCCGTGACAGCCAGATTGTGAGTCTGGTGCTCTACCCTCTGAGCTAACCGATGCCGACGTTGCCCGGTCAGAACCCATGCACGGAACACGGGCCGCCCAACCCTCCCGGGTGACGCCCGCGCCGCTGGACGAACAACATCAACGAACGAGCGGGAGGACACGGAAACTCAGCATCGGTTCGGCGGCCGTGTGGCGAGGGCGCCCAAGACGTTGGCAACTCAGGTCGCCGCGCCGATCACGGGGGCGGTGTGGTTGTCTCGGTGAATCCCCCGTCGCCCCCCGGCCCGGAGTGTGGCCCATTGATCTGCGCACTCCTGTGCCTCCGCCACCTGTCGAATCGCGAACGTCACCGGTCCAAACGGATCGTGACGACCAAGAAGTCGCCCTCGTTTTGATCTGCAAACTCCTCGACGCTCATCAGGCGATCCACCTCGAATTCCCGGTCGCCTTCAACGTACAGGATGTACTCCCTCCCGGCAGCAAGTCGTCCGGGCATCGTTTCTGAGAATAAGCCCTCAATCTGGTGGACGACATCGCCCCCTCTTCCGCCGCCCCGAGAGTGACCTGCGCTGCCGAGCTGAGTCATCGTGCCGTCGGAAACACCGGCGTCGCCGAGCGCGAGCGTAATGGTCATGGATTGCCAGATCGGCGACGGACACTGGTTGGGAGTCCGACCAACCGTGAAGGCGTTTGCTTCGATCACCGAACCGGATTGGACGTCGTAGAGACAGGCGGAGACCCAAGAGTCCCGCGAAAACGTCCCTTCGATCACGGCAATGTTTCGGACGACAAAGTTCAGGTCTTTTTCCCATGAGTCGATTCCGAAGTAGTCGTCGCGAACTGGGTCGCTGGGAATCGCTGCACGGACGACAATCGGTCGCCACGCAATGAGCAAGCCCTGATTGGCTAAGTAGCCAAGAACCAGAACGGCAAGGAACCCAGCGATCACCAGCCAACCCGAGGACGGTCTTGATCGATCGTGGGCGTGTGACGACATGGCAGCCTCCTTTTGTGCATGTTAGGCCAGACCCGCTCAACTGCGACCACTCTCTCTACGTAGGATGCGATTGTTGTGTTGGGCCAGAGTCGGAGTAAACCACAGGGTTGTGATTCCACCAGCATCCGAGTTAAATCGCAGTGTCACCTCTCGGCATCTTGCAAGAGCGACAAATGGGTGGGTGGGTTCCCGCCGGTCCGGTTTTCCATCAGCCAGCTGACAACACACCGCGCAAGCTTTAAGGGCGGAGCGAGTTCCTTCTGTTGTCCGGGTTGTGAGGATTGATTATCAACTGTGTTAACATGGCTCTGCCTTTCCGAACGCACCGTGGGGAAGCCTTCATGACTCAAACGCCTGTACCGCCGATTTCGCCGGAGGAAGAGATCGGCTTCATGAACGTCGACGCGACCGATTTTTTCGGCATGTCGCGGGCGGAGCAGATTCGTCGGTTTGAGGTGGAAGGGTTTGTGGTGTTGCCGTCAATTCTGCCGGCAGAGGCGGTTGCCCGCATCAAGGAGGAACTGGCCGATGCGGAGATGTCGCATACGAGTTATAGCGAGTTTCAGACACGGGCGGTTACGCAGCCGCAGTGGCACAGCCGCGCGGTGGCGGAGTTGATCGGCTTTCCGCCGATGATCGATTTTCTCACTGATCTGCTGGGGCCGGAGATCGTGTTCACGCGGGGGTTCTTTCAGCGAACGCTGCCGGGGTCGCCGGGCATTTCGATGCACACCGACGGCCAGCCGCACGGATCGAATCTGTTCGGCTACGAGGGGAGCTGTCTGCGACTCGTCCGGGTTCTGTATTATCTGGACGACCTGACTCCCGAGCGGGCGCCGTTTCGTCTGATTCCGCGGTCGCACCTGTCGTTCCACGCCGAGGCGAGTCCGTATGTGCGGTACAAGTCGCACCCGGAAGAAATCACATTAGTTGTTCCGGCGGGGTCGGCGGTGGTGGTCCCGTCGTTGCTGTTGCACGCCACCCATCCCAACAGGGACCCGCGTCCGCGAGAGTTGGTCCAGTTGGGATACCGGCCGGCGTGGTCGGGACCGATTCAGCCGGTCGACGAGTGGGACCCGGAGTTGGTCGCCAACGCCCCGGAAATCGCCAAACCGTTCCTCAAGAGCCTCAACACGACCGGTTTCCAATGGGAGCAGCCGCACAAGCCGGCCGACATGAGAACCGAGGCACCGGGGATTAACCCCAGCCGTTGGGGTGACGCGTGACCTCGTTCGGTGAGACCGTCGTGTCGCCGGCGCGTTTTCTTCCGATGGCGACGTCTCGGGTGCCGGATCGCCGGCGAACCCGTCGGCTTGGGAAGTGTGTTGCGGTGAGCAATGACGTTGCCGTTCCCAACTTGAAAGCGTGATGGTGCTGCTTGAATGTCTGACGACCGAGATCCAATGCGTCGGAATTCGCTCGCCATTCTGGGGGCGGTCATCGTGGCGTTTCTCGTCATCCGGCTGCCGGTCATCTATCGCCAGCCAGGCGGCCACGACGAGGAGTATTATGCGTTTCCGGGACTGACGATCATTGAGGACGGCATCCCGCGGATGCCGCACGTTCCGCAGCGCGACCCGACGCGGGTTTTCTATCGGGCGGACAAGGCGTTCTTCGCGGAGCCGCCGCTTTATTTCTACGTACAGGCGGCGCTCTACGCGGTTCTGCCCGACGTCTACGGAACCGCGCGGCTCGCATCACTCGCAGCGGGGATTGCCGCGATCGTGATGGTTTACGTGCTGGCCCGCCGGTGGTACCGCGATGAGACGATTGCGCTGTGGTCGGCCGGTTTGTATTCGCTGCTGCGAATGTTCTACTTCACGGCGATCACCGCGCGGCCGGATCTGTTGTGCACCGTGTTGGGACTGGCTGCGGTGTATGCCTTCGACCGTTGGGACGCCGACCGAAAGCACGTTTGGTTCGTCGGCTCTGGAGTTCTGATCGGGCTGGGAGGCCTGACGCATCCGTTTGCGATCGTATACGCCGTGCAACTGGCTGCGTGGGCCGTCTGGAGCGAGCGCGGTTGGCGGCGGCTTTCTGCACCGCTGCGGTTGGCCGCCGTTGCGGTTGTCACCTGTGCATTGTGGCTCCCGATGATCATGACCTATCCCGATGAGTTCCGGGCGCAGTTCGGCAACAACATTCTGCACCCGGCCGGACCGGGGTTGCTTTCGCGCGTGCTGTCCCCCTGGGCGGCGTTCGCGCGGCAAGCGGAGGTGACATGGGAACGGGCGGCGGCGATTCAGTTCTGTCTGCTGTCCGCCGGAGTCCTCGCCGCCGGTGTTTTGGATGGCCGTCGCCGCGATGGGGGCCGGAAGCCGGTGCTGTTTTCCCTCTCCGCGATCTATCTGATCAGCATGATTGTCGGCCTGCATCCGGGCTACGGCTACTGGAGCTACGCAGCAGCGTTTTTCGCCATGTGTCTGAGCAGCGTGCTCATCCAATGTTGGCGGCGACTGGCGGGAGCGGCATCGCACTCGGACGCAGCCGGTGTCTCGCTTTCCGTTGAGCGGTCGCAAGAGAAGAATCGCGAGTCTGCCGATCCGGGTTCCCGGCTCCCTTTGAGCCACCGGGTGCTGGGATCGCGGGGGATGGCCGCGTCGGTGGGAGCATTGGTCGTGTTGGCGATGGTGCCCGGACTCGGACTGCGGGCATCGTGGGCCTATGTGTCTCATGGGAACGACATCGACTACAACGCCCCCCGTTTCGCCGCCCGCATCATGGACGACTTGCCGACGGACGCCCGGTACACCGTCGGGATCGAGTATGCGCTGGACTTCTTTGCGGCCGGCCGGACCATGCTGATCGGCGAAACGGACGGCTTCTATCTGGAGTCGAAGGATTTTCCCTGCGACTACCTGATCGTCAGTCACGACGGCCTCAAGCAACATCTTCCCGAAGCCCTGCACGGGCGGCTGTTGCGCACCTATGGGCGTCGTGACGATCCATTCGCGTGCTACGCGGAAGTTTACGTTCCCGCTGAATCGCAAGAGTAAAAATGGGGAGTAGGGACGCTCGGGTTCTCTCCAGTCTCCGACAGTTTCCAACCCGAGCCGGATGCGGGGAGATCATCACTCGGCGTGTATGACCGACTGATGTTTCGTCTACGAGTTCAACTCCTGGAGGATCGCATCAATCGCCTCTTCGGCTCCGTGAGCTCGCCGCCGGGCGAGTTCAAACAATTCGGCGAGCATGTTCTTCATACGCTTCTCCGCATCGTCAAACTCCGCTAACCCGAGATCGACTCTGACGGTTGAAATACTCTCAATCTCGTCACCGTTCGAGTTGAAGATCGTCAACACGAACGAGAAATCAGGCGTTGGAGAGCGGCGAGCAATGGCGATAATGTGTCCGCCAAGCACCGCTTGAAACGTGTCGTCATCGGCCGTTTTCTGCCAGTCCACCTTCCCATCGTTAGTGCGAGCCAGCAGAGATTCCAGCAGTGCCGTTTGTTGCTCGTTCATGTCTGATAATTCCCGAGGTTCGAGCGGAGAGCGGCAACCAACTCCGTCAACGCTTCGTGTTGCTCTGACACAATTGTATTCAGTTTCGTCACACTTGGCGACGCCGCATTTGTGTTGATTGACCTCTCAACTCGCTCCTCCATCTTCTGGAACTGCTGGACAATCCCGGTCAAGATCGCCCGATTCTCATTGCTGAGCACTTTTCCGGAGTCGCGAACAGAAACGAGACACTCACGGAGGAATTGATAACGGTCCGGCACGATGCAGGCGTTTGGTTTCCTCCATGATGGCCTTCGCACGGGCCAACTCACTGGCAAGATCAAACAGATCGAATTTTCGCTTGAGCCCTTCGGCTGCATCTTTGGCGGCTTCTGATGCCGACTTGGCCTGCGACAGTTCCCAAGGAGTCGCCCCGAATCCAAGGATCGCGAGCAGAAACCCTGCCACGCTGGCGGCATCTCCCCAATGGTCAGACCAGAATTGGCCGAGCACAAGGAATCCGTCAAGAGATTGCATTGTTGTTCGGCCTTTCGGCTCGACCTACCAGCAGGGGAGCAGCAAACAGCATCCACATGATGCCGACAAGACGATTCTGAATCAAGGAATACGTGCACAAATGTGGGCGCTCAGGCAATCACTTCCGCACTGACGATCGGCAGTCTCGGCACCGTTGGGTTTTCCGGAGAAACCGGAATCCTGTTCAGGGGTGGCCCGATTTTCGTGATCCTTCTGGGCCGCGCGGCGTTATCCTCACCAGCACACGCCTGTTCGTGTTGCATATTGGCAACATGCCAATTGTGTCAACACGGTGGTTGCCTGACATCCGGGCAGACGCCCATCGGGCGAACACCGCGGCAATTTGGTCCGAAGGGGCGAGTCATGCCCGAGACGCTGGATGCCTATTTTCAGATGCCGACGCTGCCATTCACCCTGCTGGTGAGCGTGGTGACGGCGTACTGGCTGATGATGATTCTCGGGGCTATCGATCTCGACTTTCTTGATCTCGACCTCGATCTGGACACGGACATCGACGTCAACGCCGATGCGTCGTTCCTCGATTGGGGAATGGTGGGGTTGAAATGGTTCAACCTGGGTGACGTCCCCCTCATGGTTTGGATGTCCGTCTTCAGTATCGCGGCATGGTGCCTGTCGCTGTTTTTCGATCAGAACCTGGCGGAGGCCGGCACGCAGCGGATCGTCACAGCCATGCTGCGGAACATCGGAGTCGGGCTGCTGGCGGCGAAGGCGGTCACGCAGCCGCTCAAGGGAAAACTCAAACTCGTTGAACCGAACAAGGTCGATCAACTCCTCGGTCGCACGTGTACGGTCACGACGACGGACGCGACCGAGCAGTTCGGACAGGCCCAATGCCAAGCCGACGGGGCTCCGTTGCTGTTGAACATTAAGACGATCGACGGCACACACCCGCAAGGCGCCGTCGTCGAGATTGTGGACTACGAACCGGGCGAGAAAGTGTTCTTCGTCCGCAGCGTCGACGAGGCATAAGCGTTCCGAATGACAGGAGACTCGTCTCGCCGTACACCCCTCGTGTGGCCCCACCATAAAAAATTGTGGGGAAACGAGGGGGGGGTTGTGCAATCCGTCGCGCCCACACACAGTCGAAATCAGCA
>JAJDEI010000104.1 GCA_029259845.1 Planctomycetaceae bacterium
GGGGTCGATCATTGGGGTCGATCATTGGGGTCGATCATTGGGGTCGATCATTGGGGTCGATCATTGGGGTCGATCATTGGGGTCGATCATTGGGGTCGATCGCGCAGTGGTGAAACGGCCGAACGAGCCATCATACCCACAAACGAGCGGCACCGCGAAGGTGTCTGCAGCATGCCCTTCTTCGGGGGTGTTTTGCCTCGCGGTCACTGTGTCGCCGGCAGCACGATTGATCTGTTAGAGTGAGGGTTTGGCTGGCACAGCGTCAGCGCTCCCTCACTCCATCTGCGGCTTGTAGCGCCATGATGTCGAAATCAGATCACCGCTTCCCCAAACTGTCTGTTCCGGCGACTGCCTTCGTCCTCGTGGCAGGGATCGGCGGAGTTCTGTCTTCCCTCTCAGCACACGCCGGCGATTGGCCTCAGGTGCTGGGACCAAAGCGTAACGGAGTGAGCGAGGACGAACGGCTCGCGGAGAGTTGGCCGAAAAGCGGTCCGCCGGTTCGCTGGGCCCGTCCGGTCGGCAAGGCGAATGCCGGCGTCGCCATCGCCGGCAACACGGGCGTGCTGTTCCATCGGCTTGGCGACGAGGAAACCATCGAAGCGTTCGATACGGAGACCGGCCAATCCCGTTGGAAGCAGTCGTACCCCACCTCTTTCGTGCCGCAAGTCGGGAGCGAAGACGGACCGCTCTGCGTGCCGTCCGTTCACGGAGACAAAGTCGTCACGTTCGGTGCCCAAGGCGTGCTCACCTGCTGCGAGTTGACGACGGGAAAGCCGTTGTGGCAACGGCAGACTCACGACGAGTTTGAGGCGCTGTCCGGCTACTTCGGAGCGGGGAGCAGTCCGCTCGTCTGGGAAGACCGCGTGATCGTGAACGTCGGCGGACACAAGACAAACGCCGGAGTGGTCGCCTTTTCGCTCCAGGACGGCCGGACTCTCTGGCAGGTGACAGACGAACGGGCGAGCTATGCGGCGCCGATCGCCATGTCGCTCAACGGGCAATCGACCATTGTCTGTCTCACCCGGATGAAATGCCTCGGGCTGGACCCTGCCAACGGCAACATCCGCTTCGAGATCCCCTTCGGCAAACGGGGACCGACCGTGAATGCCGCCGCGCCGCTGTCAATCGACGGCCGTCTGTTCTTGACGGCCAGTTACGGCATCGGCGCTCTTTGGGCCGACATCTCCCCGACAGGAGCGAGCGAGCTGTGGAGACGCCGCGACGTGATGTCCAGCCAGTACACCACGCCCATTCAATTCAAGGGACACCTGTACGGCATCGACGGACGCGAAGACGGACCCCCGGCCGACTTGAAGTGCATCGACCCGGCAACCGGCAAGGCCGCCTGGACCGAGGCCGGTTTCGGATACGCTTCCCTGGTGCGCGGCGGCGACAGATTACTCATTGCGAAGACCAGCGGGGAACTCCTCCTCGTTCGCCCCAGTCCTAATTCGTTCCAGCCGCTCAGCCGGCATCAGTTGACGTCGAACAACATCCGCGCACTGCCGGCGCTCTCGAACGGCAGACTCTACATCCGGGACACGGAAAAGCTGTACTGCCTCGACGTCGGTTGCACAGACTAGTGCATCGTCAACGCCAAATCTTAGGGTGCCACTGGTCGGCTTGTCCGCCAGTGCAAACGACTGACGACTTCTTACACCCTCATTTGTCGCTTTGACCGACGAGTAGCGGCCTGTCTGGTGTGGATTGAGGGATGCGTGACGGTTCGGGAGCCCGAACACGGAGGGCGGCTTCTGTCCCGCCGGGCCCGCAAACAAAGCCTGGCAAGGCACGAGTCCGACAGCCCAGGGTCGAACTGCCATGGCGCCAAGAGCGCCAATTCAAATCGTTGACACGACCCGCAGAATACCGTGCCGTTCTCGCGTCAATCCATCCTTATCGGGAAGAGTTCGCCCGAGTGCTCGTGTCGAGTTGCGAATCCTGTCGCAGACACAGGCAAACGCTGCTTTTTCTCGGCGGATTTGGCGTCTTGGCGGTTTTTCATCACCTTGACCCAGTGCAGTCGCACTACGGTCTGTTGGAAAACCATTGTCGTCATCACGCTCCGCGCGCCAGTGACGTCTCGGCGATGCAGGAAAGTCCGTTCGCGAACGTGGGGGCGGATGGCACAACTGTGGCCTGAATCGCCGATCTGAATGCCGTTGCGTGTGCTGGCCTCTCTCGCTGGTCCGGCGGTGCCCCACCATCGGAGTCGGATTCGCAACGTGCACCGTGGCGGTCGGCTTTCGTTGGCCGGGCGGCGGGACCAGGGGTGCCGCATTGGCATTGTCGACGGGACGCGAGACCGGAGTCCCGGGAAGAGGGGCGCTGCCGTTGTCTGGCCGCGTCGTCGCGGATCGTGATGCGAGGCCGCCTGCGGGCCGCCGGGTCAGCGCACTCCGCGGGCGTTCTCGCGCTGTTGCCGTTGGCGGCACCAGCGGCAAACCAGATGCACGACTCGTTCGAGAGTGTCCCGGTCGAAATGTGCCAGCCGGTGCTTTCCGGCGAAGGGGTAATCCACACTGCGGATGACATCGACAAGATCCGCGCGACTCAGCGACTCGTGGATCTTCGCCGTCGAAAGCGCAGCAATCTCCGGCTCGGAGAAACGGCATTGGGTTTTCGCGAGGGAAGGGTCCAGCAACGGGAGCAGTTGGTCATAGTCGACCGGCTTGGCGAGGACGCGCCGCATGCCGGCTTCCACAGCTGCATAAACGGAATCGAGATTGGCGACGGCAGTCACCAGGACTCCGATGGCCCCTTGTTGGAATTGCTGCATCTGGTGAAACAGCGTCAAGGAATCCCCGTGAGTCTGTTCGTCATCAATGAGAACGTGCGAGTAGCGGCGCTTCCGCGCGAGTCCCAGTCCAGTTCGTCCATCCGATGCTGTATCGACCCCAAATCCCAAACCGCCCAGCGTGCGCGACAGGGAGTGGCCTGTCGGCGACTCACAACCGATGAGAAGGATCCGATTCATAAGAGGGATTCCCAATCTGAGTGGCCTTGGAGGAGACAGTCGTGTCGTGGTGCGGAACGTGCCGCCAAGCCGCGCGAATCCGTGATCGATTGGGCGCGGGGAAGGCACGGGATCGAACGATCCCAGGGAGGAGGATGCCGGAAGCCCTGGTCGGTTCCGATTGATAGCAACCCGCATGCCGAAGCAGACACAGGCCATTTCCTGCCATTCCATCGCCCTGGGACCGTGCCCCCTGCGTGGTCCACAGGCAATCGAGCGAGTTCTGTAAGCACCGTTGGCGTCGTCACGGGACGGAGGTTTACGGTCGACGTAAGTCATGTGGCGGCCTAGAATTCGCTGGACAATAAGGGAACGTTGCTGCGAATCCCCCGGTGTGGCCTTCGTCTTGGCCCGCAACTATTCATTCCACTGCAGGCGAAAATCGACATGATCCTCTCTCCGTCGCTCGGTTCCCGGCGTCACTTGTCCCGGTCGGTCGGATGCGTACTTTGCCTGTTTGTGCTGGTGGGACTTGGCGGATGCCAACGCGCAGATTACAGCCGGAGTGTGCCGAAGAAACCCCCGGTGACCAGTCCGGAGTTCGAGGACGAGGTATTGAAGTCGGACCAGTTGGTGCTCATCGATTTTGCAGCCGATTGGTGCGGTCCCTGTCACATGCTCGAACCGACCCTGCACGAACTCGCCTCGAAATACGAAGGCCGCGTTCGGATTGAAACCGTTGATGTCGACCAGTCGCGAGAGCTGGCTTTGGAGTACGCCGTTGAAGCCTTACCGACGCTCATCTTCTTCAACCAAGGAGAAGAGGTCGGTCGTGTGGTCGGCGTCTATTCGTCGGCGGAGCTGAGCGATCTCCTCGACGGCCACCTCGCCGACGCCGCGGATGCTGCCGACGTCGCCGCCGGTCCGCCGGACGCGTGACAGACTGACGGCGATGTACAGACTTGCGGACGGCCTGGCCCCTTGATCCACGGGACGCCCCAAGCGGGAGTTTCCGCTTGGGCGCGGTCCCGTCTGGCGATCGCAGTCGTGGAAAGAGTTGCACCTGGCTCGCCGCGCTGCGCTTGCGGCAGACGGGAACTCTGCCCCACGGCCGATCTGGTCCGCGGGTCCGTGATCCACGCGCATGGTGTCGACAAAGCCTGCCCGATCCGTTATCCCTGTCCGCCAGACACGTTTGTTGTCCGATGACTCGAAGTCAGGCACGGAAGACATGGAACGACTACGTGCAGCGCTCCAGGACGATCTCGTCCTGCTGGATTTGGAATCCGGCACTCTCGCGGAGATTCTGCTGCGCGCCGTTGAACGGGGCATCGATCGCAACATTATCCCTGCGGATGCGCAGCAGCGATTTTACGAAGAGCTTCTGCAACGCGAGCAGAAGGTGTCCACGGCGATCGGCCATGCCGTCGCGATCCCGCATGCCTACGTGGAAGGCATTCCCGAGCCGTCGATGATCTTCGTGCGGCTGGCCCGTCCGCTCAACATGGGAGCCCCGGACGGCGTCCCCACCCAGTACCTGTTCGTGCTGATCGGCCCGCCCGGACAAGCGGGAGAACACCTCGACACGCTGACCAGCATCGCCCGGCTGATGTCAGACGACGAGTTTCGCTACGACCTGCACGAAGCGGATTCCGTCGACGACATCCTCCGCGCCCTGGAAGCGTTCGAAGAACGCACGGCTCCGGTCGCGGAACGCCCTGAGGAAGCCGTCACGACGGGGCTGGAGTACACCGGGCGTCTCGCCGGCGGTTTGTTTGCCGATCTTCGACGACGGCTGCCGCACTATGCCGACGATTACCTCTGCGGACTCCATCCCAAGGCTCTCAGCTCGACGGTGTTTTTGTATTTCGCCTGTCTGGCGCCGGCGGTCACGTTTGGCGGTATCATGGGGGATCTCACCGGCGGCTATATCGGCGTCGTCGAAATGATTTTGGCGTCCGCCGTCTGCGGCGTGGCGTATGCGGTATTGGCGGGTCAGCCGATGATCATTTTGGGTGTCACTGGTCCGCAGTTGATCTTCACGATGATCCTGTACAACCTGTGCGACCCCCAACACTTCGACGTTCCCTTTCTGGAAACCCGCGCCTGGGTCGGAGGTTGGACGGCGGCGATGCTGCTTGCGTTTGCGGTTACCGACGCAAGTTGTCTGATGCGTTTTTTCACACGGTTTACCGACGAGATTTTCGCGTCTCTGATCTCGCTCATTTTCATTTACGCTGCCATCAATTCGCTGACGGACATCTTCACGGACGAGGACACCCCGCACGACACCGCATTATTGTCGCTGTTACTCGCACTCGGCACGTTCTACTTGGCGATGAGCCTTTCACGGTTTCGGAAGAGCCGGTATTTGATTCACCGATTCCGCGAGTTCTTTGCCGACTTCGGCCCCGCTCTGGCGCTCGCTGCCATGACGGCGGTCGCCATCTGGAGCCATGAAATCTCGCTCGACCCGCTGATTGCGGAGGAACACGCTTCGTTGCGGCCTTCGGTCGACCGGAGTTGGCTAATCAATCCTTTCCTGGTTCCGAGATGGGTCTGGTGGGCGTCGGCCGGACCGGCGTTGCTCGTCACGGTGCTGGTCTTCGCCGAGCAGAACATCGCCGCCCGATTGGTGAACAACCGGGACAACAACCTCGCAAAGGGGCCCGCCTATCATTGGGATCTGGCATTGACGGGGCTTCTGATTGGCGCCTGTTCGTTGTTCGGGCTGCCCTGGCTCGTCGCCGCAACCGTGCGATCACTCAACCATCTCCGCAGCCTGGCGACTGTTGAGGAAGTTGTAACCGCCCGCGGCGACAAGCACGAAAAAATCATCCATGTTCGCGAAACGCGGCTCACCGGAATCGCGATCCATGTGCTGATTGGTCTGTCGCTGTTGCTCCTGCCCGTCCTGCGGCACGTTCCCATGGCCGTCCTTTACGGGCTCATCTTGTATATGGGTGTTGTCTCGATGGCGGGCAACCAGTTTTTTGAGCGGCTCAACCTGTGGCTGGTCGACCCGTCTCTGTATCCCTCCACCCACTACATTCGCAAGGTGCCCATTAAACTGATTCATCTGTTCACGCTCATTCAGTTGTTTTGCCTACTGGTCCTCGGGCTTGTGCAGGCCAGCCCGTTGAGCATCCTGTTTCCCCTGTTCATCGTCCTCCTGGTCCCGATCCGCTTGATGTTACCCCGCTGGTTTTCGCCACAACATCTGGCCGCGCTCGATGCTGAAGAACGACCGGAAGAGGAGGCGTCGGAATGGGTATGAGGCGGGTTGGGAAAGCCTGCAAGCCTTACCGTGGCAGGGCGAGCCGCGCGTCTCGCAGGGCTGCGAACAGAATGGCCGCGACTAGATCGGCCGTCGTGCCCGGATTGCGGCGGTTGCCATCCGACCGCAGCCAGTGGTCGAGCCTCTGGATTTCCTGACGGCCTGCGTCCGTCGCCGGCCAATCGGCGTCGAGCACTCGCTGGGCGCGTTCCGACGATTCTTGAGCGGTGTTGCTTCCACACTTGCGGGCGATCAGCGTGTCGGGCAGCGCGGCCATCAGGCTGAGATGCAGTCCAATGACAGCCTGCTCAAGCGACGCGGCGTCGGAAGACTCCCTGGGGAACGCTTCCAACAGCTCGATTCCGCGATCGAGGACGTCGCGAAAACCATTCGCGTACTGAGCGGCGATCCGATCCCGATCCGCCCCCATCCGCATCGCCTCCCGGAGTGTGACGGACGGACGACTCCCGACATCTTCCGCATCGGCGCGGCCCAGCCCTCCCGGCTTGGCTTCCCGAATGGCCTCGTAGCATTCGACCGCGTCGTTAACCGTGAGACCGGAGAGGACGTCCTCGATGCCGTCGTAGAGTAACCGCGATCGTGGAACTGCCGCCAACGGCGCGATCAACAGAATGATGCCCAGGTTCGTGTTCCGGCCGACGGCGCGGCATGTCACCGAAACCGCCTCCCGGATCGCCCGGCCGACACCAACCCGCTGCGTCTCCGCCAGAACCGGCGCCGTCACATCCGCCGACCGCACAAAGTCCTCAAAGCGAACATCCGCAAACGCCGCCTGCGGATGCACGTTCCCCGGCTTGCGTGCGGTCGCTTCCCACACACACGCCGCGCGGATCATCTCCCGAAGACCCTGGGTCCAGTCAGATTCGGCGGTTGTCAGGGCCATGCAAGTGACTCTCGTCGGCGCACCGGGCGAACGTTTTGTAGAAGCGGGGGTGTCTCACCGACGTCGGTTGTCGCCGTTGGCTCCGGGCTAACGCCAATCCACGATTCCGGTTAGCCCGGAGGCATCGCCGACGGCGGACCGCCGAGAATCTCCCCCCTCGTGAAAAGTGCGTTCGACCTGTGTCCCCGCCCCGCGCCTTCGACAATCCGCCGGGGCAAGGACCGTGTCGCTGACGCTCCGGGCTCTGAGGCAGCTTGTGGTCTCCTTGACCACGCTAAGCCGCAGGCGTACAAGGGACGCTGTTCCTGAGACACTCCCTTCCCGTCAGTATGATCCTTCCCCTCCCCGGAGAAAAGCCTCTCGTGAGTCAGCCTTTTGACCAGCAGTGCCTGCGAACCGTGCATCTCGTGCCGTTGACCGCGTATGGTGAAGACGGAGGTCTGAATGCGGAGGCCCAAGCGGCGCACACCGCGCGGATGTCGGCAAAGGGCATCCGCGTCTTCCTGCCGGCGGCGGGGACGGGTGAGTTTCACAACCTGTCGGCCGACGAAGTCGTGGAGCTTGTCCGGGTGACGTGCGAAGCCAGCGCGGAGGATGCGGCGGTGTTTGCCCCGTTGGGGTACCAACTCCAACATGCGATCGACATCGGCGAGCGGTCGATGGAACTCGGCGCCGACGGCGTGATGTTCATGCCGTTTTCCCATCCCTACCTCTGCGACGAAGGGGCCCGCGACTACTACCACACCGTGCTGGAAGCGGTCTCCGCTCCGGCACTGATTTACAAGAAGGGGGACGTCCCCTCCGATGCACTCTTGCTGGAACTGGCCGATCATCCGCTGGTCGTCGGGATCAAGTACGCCGTCAATCAGATGCATCAGTTCCGGCGGGCGGTGCTGGCAGACGATGGCCGCGTGGAATGGTTGTGCGGCTCGGCCGAACGATTCGCTCCCTACTACATGCTGGCTGGATCGCCGGGCTACACGACCGGCGCCGGCAACCTCTGCCCGCACCTCACACTCGCCATGCACGCTGCCTTCACCGCCGGAGAAACCGCCGAAGGCATGCGGCTGCAGGAGTTGATCCTGCCGATCGAAGACTACCGGGAACGCGACGGCGACAGTTACAACGTCAGCATGCTCAAGCACGGCCTACAGATTCTGGGCCACGACTTCGGCCCCCCGCGCGCCCCCCAACGCCAACTCACCACCGACGAGGAACTCGAGATCGCCGACCTGCTCGACCCCATCCTCGCCGCCGAGGATGAGATGCGGAAAGAATTCTCAGGCACCGGTCTCTCGCAATGCTGAATCAACAGCAACGGCGCATCTGGTGGGCGCTCGCCGCATTGGCGAGTTGCGTCGTGTTGATGGCTGCCTCAATGGTTGCAGTCCGGGTCCGGCAAGACTGGGAGATGGAGTCCATTGTCGATTCTCACGACGGAAGGATCAGGTGGATTGCCGATGACCGTTTTCCTGCCTGGGCACTCCCCCTCCTCCCGAAAGCATTGAGACACGCTTTTTTCAGCACAGCGTACATGCTTTTCGACCGATCGTCGCACTCGAAATTGTCGCTCACTGACGACAAATGGATTGAGCTCGACACACAATTGGCCCCTTATCGTGGACGAATCGTCTCTCTATTCTTCGACGACACCGCCATCGGCGACGCCTCCCTGCCGACTCTTCGCGAGTATCCGAATCTCTTCCACGTTGGATTGTCGGGAACGCGAGTCAGCGATAGGGGGCTTGCCCATCTCTCCGGTTCAGAATCGCTACTTGCGGTCGAGCTTAATCACACAGAGATCTCGGAGGAAGGATTGGCGCATCTAAGAGGGTGCCCCAATCTTCGACACATCAGTGTCGTCAACACCGGGCTGCCGGAGAGTGCGCTGATGTCGCTGGAGGTGGACATGCCGGAACTGATGATCTCGGACGACTGAAGAGGTCAATCCCACCAGAAGCGAATCGGGTAGCACCGGTTGTCCCAACCGGTGCCGCGCAGCGACAGGAAGCCAATGCTTGAGCAGACGAATAACCTTGACCCGACAATTCCTCCAGAGGCTTCTTGTCGCGTTGCGACACGGGTTGGGACAACCCGTGCGACCCGCTCCGTTGGAGTTCAAGCTTTAGCTTGCTCCGGGCAGCCTAAAGGCTGGACTCCAACAGCTGAACTCCAACGGCTGCTGGGAATGTCTTGCCGCTAACCCTCGAAATCCTGAATCGCCCGCTGATAATCTTCGGGGGTGTCGAGGTCGAGCAGGATCGTGGGGTCGTCGACCGGGACTTCGAAGACTGGCGTGTCGTCGGCGTGGAGGAGGTGGTTTACACCGACGTCGAACGGCAATTGACGGACACGTTCCGCACACGGCCAGGGAAAAATTGCGGGGTGCCCGCGGCAGTGCTGAGTGACCGGGAGGACGACCGAGGCGGGGTGACCGTGCCACTCGGCAATCAGGAGCCGCAGGGTCTCCGGGCTGACGAGCGGATGATCGCCGGGGATCAGAAGCCAGGCGTCGTCGGGGGCGGGCGAGTCGCCTTGTTCGATGGCATTGAGCAGATGTTCAATGCTGACTCGCATCTGCTGCGGGGGCGCCGGCGGTTGCACGACGCGGGCTCCGTGCGCGCGCGCCTCGGCGGCCAGAGCCGCGTCATCGGGGCGGACGAGAACCAGCACGTCGGCAAGTTTCTCCGCCTGTAACAGATCAATCAGCCGGCCGATGACCGTCGTCTCCCCAAAGGGGAGCAGCAGCTTGGGCTGCCCCATGCGACGGCTCCGTCCAGCCGCCGGAATCACCCCGAACAAGCGTCGACCGTCGGCGGGCATCGGGTCACCGTTTCTTCGGGAAACGTCGAATGAAAACCATGGATCACCGTCGCGAACGCCGTTTAGCCGCGCCCGCTAGGAAGCGCCCACGGACCGGCGTCAAACGTTTCGAAACCCACGGGGAATGTGATGGCGCGCTTCCTGGCGGGCGCGGCTAAACGAAAGTGGCCATGCAGGGGAATGTTGGCCGATCCGCGATATCGGAGACACGACCGGGTTCTCGTTACCCGGCATCAAAGGGATACGAAACGGTCACGGATGTGCGGATGCCGCCGCGGGGAGTGAAATCGGCAACGACGGTCATTCGCCGCGGCTGAGTGACGGCGACCAGGTCATCGAGAATCGTGTTTGTGACCTTCTCGTAAAACGCTCCGTGATTGCGGTACTGCTGCAGGTACAGCTTGAGCGACTTCAGTTCGACGCACGTCTTGTCCGGCACGTACGTAATTGTGAGCGTGCCGAAGTCGGGCTGTCCCGTCATCGGGCAGAGCGACGTGAACTCCGGACAGACCGTCTCGATCTCATAGTCCCGATCCGGGCAGGGGTTGTCGAAGGTCTCCAGCGCGTCACGTTTCGGCTCGGTCATGGAATCGTCAGGCGGATGCGGTGCGTGTCTTCGGCAGACGTCCGCTCATTCTACTGCTGATTCGGGTGGATGACGACCAACTCTTCCTGATTGAGCGGGCGGGTCAGCTCGGCGGACTGCAGTTCCACACGAACGCGGGCATCTCCCTTGCGGGCGGCGGCAAGCACGATGTCGAACTGCTGTTCGCCGCCGATTTCAAGGGAATTGATCGCTTCAAACTCGATCAGGTTGTTGCTGACCAATTGGTAACGCACCGGCCCCTTGGCCTCCACGAATCGCATTTCCGGCGGCACCTCGACGAGCGTCTTCACCTGATTGGCGGCGGCGGTCCCGCGGTTCTTGATCGTCAGCCGCAGTGCGACTTCCTCTCCGACCGGAACGGGGGCACCGTCGTGAGCGACGTCGATTTTCAGGGAGGAGAAACCGGCGACCGCCAGGCGGCTTTCGACTTCGGCCAAGCTGCCCCGGGCGTCGAAGGCTTTGACGGTGGTGACGTGCTCGTTGGCTTGCAGGGGGATGACCGCGATGTGTACTTGTTGCTGCGATCCGGGCTCTAACTGTCGAAAACGCCATGTGACGGTCTGGCGTTGCGGGTCGTAGACGCCGCCGTCGGACGCCTCCTCGAACCGGACCCCGGCGGGGACGTTTTCGACGACGGTCACTTCCTGCAGCGCGCTCCGCGATTCGTTGGTGATGGTATTGGTGTAGCGGGCCTCCCGCCCAACGAAACGGTTGGCCGGTCCCTCGCGACGGACGGTCAATCGTGATTCGAGCACGGAGACCGTTTTAGCGGCTTCCACCGAAACGTCGCCGTCAGCTCCGAGGATTGCCCGGTTTTGGTAGTCACCCGGACTGACCGCAAGCAGGGTGAGATCGATGTCCTTGGATTGGCCCCGGCGGAGAACGCCGATGTCATATTCCAAATCGTCGCCGCGCGGATGCTCGAAGCCTTCGGGGATCAAATTGCGAATATACACACCGCTGGCGTCGGCAGAGCCGGCGTTGGTCAGCGTAAACCGATAGGCTGCTTTTTCGCCCACTCCGACCTCGTCCGGCCCCTGGATCGTCAGTTTCAATTCGGGAGCCGTAATCACCGTGCGGGAAGCGACGGCGGCTTCGAAGCTCACCGTGGCGACGCTGCCGATTGACCCGGCCTGCGTCGGCGTGACTTTGACTTTGATGGTCTTCGATTCACCGGAGGCGAGCTTGCCGAGCCGCCAGATGAGCTTGTTGTTGGGCTCATCCAGCTCGGCTTGCGGAATGGTCCCCACCAGACGGGACCCTTTGGGAGTGACGTCTCGAACAACGATATTCTCCGCGACCGCGCGGCCGATGTTCCGCACGCGAATGCTGTAGATCAGGGGCTGGCCGACGACCGCATCGGCAGGAGCCTGTTTTTCGATGGCCAACTGGGCCTGCTGCGTGCCAACGGGAGAATCAGCCTCGACGGTGCCCACTCCCAGGAACTCTTGCGGGCCGGGAGCAGGATCGATGACGCGAGGCTCGGGCTGTCGCCGGCCGACAAGCGGTCCCTCGTTGGAAGCCGGTCGGCTCCGGGGATCCGAGGGCGCGGCCGGCAGTAACAGATCCGGCGCCGGTCGCACTGCTGGGAGCGGGCGAACGGTCGCCTCACTCAACGATTGTGCGTCGGGGGAAGGACCCGGGAATGGAGACGCGCTCCTAGGGCCGGAGGGCGGTTCCGTGGACGGAGGTGCCGAGGACGACGGTGTTTGAGACGACGGTGAGGATGTCCCGAACGGGTCGGCGGTGGCAACTGTCGGATTGTCGGCCGGACGCGCCGCGGCGATGTCGGGAAACAGATTTGTCGCGGACCGGGACCGAGGATGAATGGTAACCTCGACGCCGTCATCCGGGGCACCGAGGTTGCGCGGCTGCTGCTCCGTCTGCGGTGGTGTTTGTGGAAACAAGGGCGCGGCGTCGGTGTGTAATTCGTTCGGCGGATCGGGCGTCGCCGCTGTCGGTTGTGCCCTCCATTCCGGCTGAGAGTCGCCAGGCTGCGTCGCCGCAGACGCCGTCGCGGGCTGTGTCGTGGACTCAGGCGGTCCGCCTGGAAGCACAAGGAACGGGTTTGGCTCACCGGACTCGGCAGCCGGCTCTTCGTTCGATACCGGGACAACGCCAAACGGATCGGCGGCTGGCGGCAGGATCGGTTCATCCGCACCCAGATTCGCCAATCCGGGAGCTTCCTGGGGATCGGTCTCTTGCGAGGGGACCCGTTCCGGGCCATCTGCAACATCGAACGAAGCGGCGGCCACCGCGGAGCGGTCGCCGCCAGAAGCCGGGCCGCTCAAAGGAGTGCGAATGGCGTCCGCAGCGAACGGATCATCGTCGGTCGTCGTTGCAGGGGATGTTTGCGATTCGGCCGCCTGGAGACCCGCCAGTGTCGGCTCTGATTCGAATCGTTCGTTCGCAAATCGCCCGCCCTGGCCCTCAGTTTTTGTGTCGGCACGGGCGAACGGGTTCGCCGGTTCGTCTGACGGCTGATTCGGCAGCGGTGCTGCAGCATCTTCGAACAGACGTTGATCGCTTGCCGTGAAGCTTCCGGGAGAGTTTTCGCCTCGGGGCCCGGATTCAGTGGGAGGGTCGGCGGCTCCGGCTGCATCGGTGAAGGATGCGACGAGGTCCGCAAAGCGGCTGCTTTCTGCACCGTCATTCGGGTCCGAGGGACCGCTTGACGCGGTTGCGGACGATGCCGGTTCATTCGCGAACGGATTGAACGTGTCGGCGGCTGTCGCGGCTTCAACGGTGGGAGTCGGCTCCGACTGGACCGGGAGTCCCGGCTCGTCACCTTGGGAAGGAGGTGCCCCTTCCGTGACGGGAGCCCCGAGCCGAGAGGCGTGAGACTCGTCCTCCGAGAGCGAGTCAATCCCGGTCTCGGTTCCTGAGGGATCTGTGGAATCGGACGACTCGGGAGGAGCAAAGTTTTCCCCGCCGTCCCGTGACTCTCCCGCCATGGGTTGTTGCGCAAGGTTTTTTTGCGCCTGATACACCACGAGGAAGCCGGCCCCCATCACTCCCGCCAGAGCCGTCAATTTCCAGAGTGTGCTTTTCATGGGAATCCTTTCCGCCACGATCCCTGACGGGCATGATTTTTTCGGGCTGTTGGCAGTGGAACGGCCCGCTCCGTGTCGCCCCACAGTGGCCCGCCGTCCTGCTCCGCTGATCGGTTTTCAAGCCGCAAGAGCGTTCAGATCCGTGGTTTGCCGGACCGAGTCCCCCTGATTGGGTGCGTGTGATAACAAATCGGCGAATCGGCGGATAGACGAGATCGGCAAGAACTGCCGATTGTGTTAAGCAGGGGCGAGACGAATCAGAGTCCGGAGAGCTTGTGAGTTGTTCGGGAAAACACCCGGTGTCTCATGAGGTCGAGAAACGTTGAGGAGATGAGCCGCGAAAATCAGGCGATTCGCATCCTTGCTGATTCGAGACACCGGGTGTTTGGTCTCGCGGTGGGAAAAAATCAGAGCCCGGAGCGTCAGCGATGGGTCTGGTCAAGGGCGCGACTCGCAAGTGGCAGCCGAGACTTGCCTGTGTTTTCGGCAAGTGACTTCGCTGCGGGGCTATTCGGTCGGCGGCTCGGTGTCGATGTCGTGCCATTTCATCGCCTGGTCCATCGGCTCGATCCGGAGCACGACGCGCCCGTCGTGGAACAGCCGCACCGTGCCGGTGGACTGCGAGACGGAAATGGCGATCGCCTTGGTCGCTTTGGAGATGGCGGCAGCGGCCCAGTGGCGAGAACCGAGCCCTTTTGAGAGTGTCAGGCTTTGGGCGGGCGCGTCGAGGATGCGTCCGGCTGCGACGATGGCCCCGTCCGAGGCGATGACAAAGGCTCCGTCAATCTGGGCGAGTTCCTTGATGCTCTCCCGCACCCGCGCCGAGCGGATGCTGCGCTCACTCTTGTTGTAACCGCGAAATGGGTCGTGAATCTGCTCGTGCGACATTTCGAGGACCCGGCGATGATGCCCGACAACAAACAGCGTCCCGACCGATTTCCCTTCACGGCCTTCGCGACCGATTTCGACCGCCAGATCGACGACGCGTCGCAGGGTCTCCAGAGGAACCTGGGTTTCAAGACGCTGGAGATCGCGCGCTGTCAGCTTGGCGAGATGTTCCGAGAGGTTGATGATGCTCAGTGAGTCGAGGTTGTCGCGTTCGTACCCCGGATAGACCGCGATGGTCCGGGACCCGGTTTGCAGCAGATCATCGGCGATCGCCTCCAGCAACGCCTGGCTCAGCTGCACCTGCCGCGTTTGGGGCTCGTGAATCAGCGGCACGAAATCGATGTCGTCCAGCGCGGCCGCTTTGAGAAGGTCCTCGTTTCCGGAGGCGACGACCAATCGCACTTGCCCGAGCCCGTTGCAAATTCCCTGGAAGTCGTAAGGCCTGTCCGTGAGGATCAGGATGACCTCCACGTCTAATTGGACGGCGAGCTGCTGGGCTGCGTCCAGCAAACTGGTCTCACCGGGAGTGAGTTCCACCCGTTTCATCGACGCACCTTACTTTGGGGAGTTTCTCCGGGAAGAGTTTTGAATGACCAGACTCGCCAGGCCGGGCTGAGTCCTCTGTCATGCTTGAGGCGGAGAGTTGGAGTTCAGCCTTTCGGCTGCGAAAACAAGCGAAAGCTTGAACTCCAACCCCCAAACGGAACTTGACGGGCCACGAGGAATTCCGGTCCGGCGTGTTGGGTCCAGGAGCCTTCCTCGTCCCCTCGCCGATCGTAAGCCGGCAAGGACCGGCGCGGCAGGCGTCAGTGTAGGGATTCGCCAGGGCCGGTCAACGCACCGGCCACTGAGTCCAGGGCCGTTCCATGATTGAAGCTCGGCAACCGCGTCACCCGAAGCATAAGCGAGGGACGAATCGCTCACTCACGTTCGCTTCCTCGCTGACGCTTCGGATTACCATTGAGCTTGTCCCGGCCGGTCTTCTCCCAAGTGAAACTTTGAATGGCCCTGCCACGGAGTCCGAAAACCGGGTCAGCGGGTTGCGGACTCCCCTTCCTTGGCCGTTTTGACGGCGCTGCTTTCGTCTGTGGTCGTCGCCACCTCGCTGATGCGTTCGCTGCGGGTCGTTTGATTACGGATTCGCGACTTGCCGCCATTGAAGCCGACGACTTCCCGGTCAAGTTTCGTGGACCGGGAGAGCAGCACTCCGCGATCGAGATCAAACTCGATGGTCCCACTCGGCGTTTTTTGAATCAGCTGCGCTTCCTGCGCCGGGTCGTGGAGTGGCGTAATGACCGATGTCCGCAACTCGATCGTCGCCCGATTTCCATCGACCGAGACCAGTCGGTACGTCCGCAGCAACGTGACCGTCTTCCGAAGTTTTTCGTTGACCGTGACTTCGGTCTTGAAACGCTGTTTCCATTTTTCGCCGATCGCGACGGGTGTCTCGGGCAATCGCACGAGGATATCGAGATTGCCGGCATCTTTCTTCGTGGGGAGGGCATCCTGATCACTGGCGACCAACCAGTCGATTGCCAGCAATTCTCCGGCGGGAGATGCGGTGATCCGGGCGTGCGGCTTACCGATGGTGCCCGCGATGCCAATGAACTGCGCGGGAGGCTGCCGATCTTTCTGGCTGTCGTAGGTGACCGGAGCGTCGCCGTCGACGGTCGCCTGCATCTGCGCTCGGTCAATCGTCAGTTCCAGGAATCCGTTGCCATCCTCGTCGACAGACACGACGCGGTAGTGCTTGTGCGACGTCTGGCTGTGATCAACTTGTTGCTCGGCTCCCGCCTGTTCGACCTCAATCTGAGAATGGTTCTCGACCGTGTAGTCGACTGAGGACCCCGGCGCGAAATGATAACTCAGCACGTAAGTCTTAGGCGCGTCGGTTTCCGTGGTGTCGTTCTTGGTGGCGCCGGTTTCGGTTGGTTTGGCGTCAGCTTGCGCGGCTTCGGTTTGATCGTCAGTTTGATCGTCAGCGAGCAAGCGGGAGGCCTCGCTGGTTGCGAACAGGGCAACAACAGCCGCGCACATCAGGCGGCATCGACGAGAGCAAACGGTGTCGGGACTCATCATGTCATGATCTCCGAAAGCAACACGGGCGAATGCGGCGGCGAATGCTACCAGAGACCGCTCTTGCTCGCGAGACCTGTTCTGTGAGCGGCAAGGTGCTGTTGAGGCACGACTTGGGGCGAAAGATGGCTGGGGCGACCGGAAATCGATAACTGGTCGCCCGCACGGAGATCTGGGGCAGTGGGCGGTGAACAAACCGCGTCATGGCCCCAATGCGCGGACCGAGGAGATGCGCCCGATGCCTTCACAGGGCCCCAGCCACACTGGAGAGCGGCCTGTGGATTCCGATTCGTCCGCGAATCACGACTTGGGCCGACGGTACCGAGGTTGCCCGCTCCAGCCGAGCTTGCGGTGCAGGGTGCCGTAGTAGCTGTGACCGGGGAGTTTCACAAGCAGGAACTGGACATCGGCCCGACGGACGTAGATGCGGTCGTGAGGACGAACCGGCTGCTTGATCTGCCCGTCGACGACCAGGGACACGCCGTCTTCGATGTGGGGAACGGTCATCGTGTAGGGGACATCCGCCCGGTCGACGAGCGGACGATTGGTCAGCGTGTGCGGGCAGATGGGGGTCACGACGAACGCCTGAAGGTCCTGCCGCAAAATGGGTCCGCCGGCGGAGAGACTATGGGCGGTCGACCCGACCGGCGTGCTGATGATCAGCCCGTCGCCGCTGTAGGTCGTCACCTGTTCGTCGCCGATCGATAGCTCGACGTCGAGCATCGCCAGCGAGCCGGCCGAGGAGAGCACGACCTCGTTCAAACCGAGGTACGCCTCAAATGAATCGTCCCGGTGCCGGTGCTCGCACTCGAACATCAAGTGCTCGACGATGGAGAACTCCCGGTCCCGCAGCAGCGAGAGGCTCTGTTCCAACTCGGCGGGCGAAGAATCGGCGAGGAAGCCCAAGCGTCCCAGATTGACTCCCAGGATGGGCAACTGGTCGGTTCCGAACTGGCGGCAGGCCCGCAGAATGGCCCCATCGCCTCCGAGAACAACGGCGATTTCCGCATCACGGTGGTCGGGGCCAGGATCCCTGGTCGAGGCAACGCCGACGACCTCGATCCCCTCGAATTCGAGCAACGTCTGCTCCAACTCGGCCCGCACCTTCTGCACGCGAGCCGACTGGTCACGGGCGAGCATCAGGACGCGAAGGGGATCATCGGACATGGAAACCGGCCGGTTCGGCGAATGTTCAGAAGCGGTGAAGGCCAGGGCCGGATTATACTGTGCCTGTCCCGTCGCTGCCTCTGATCGGCGACTTCCCTTTGTGAGAACACCGTTGAACTATTTTGCACACGGCATTCGGTTTCTGGACCGTCCGTATGTTCTTGTCGGCACCGCCATGCCGGACCTGCTCTCCGTGGCCGACCGGAAAGTCCGCTTGCGAGCGCGGCTGGTCAAGCCGTTCGTCATCGACGACGAAGATCGCGAGAGCCAGTTCGCTGCCGGTGTCCTGCAACATCTGGACGACGACCGATGGTTCCATAAGACGCGCGGATTCTATGAAGTCACCGGCGAATTGACACGCCTGTTTCGGGAACAGGGTGACGGGGATGACCGATTTCGGGCCTCGTTTCTGGGGCACATCGTGACGGAGTTATTGCTTGACCGCGTGCTGCACGCAAACCATCCCGGCGACCTGGACCGGTACTATGCCGCGCTTGAGACCGTGGACCGCTCATTGGTCGAGCAGGCAGTCAACCGGATGGCGCGCCATCCGACGCGGCAACTCGCGACGTTCCTCGGAGTCTTTCAGCGAGAACGGTTCCTGTACGACTACGCAGATTCGGAGCGGCTGCTGTTTCGTTTGAACCAGGTGATGAATCGCGTGAAGCTGCCGCGGCTCCCGGACAACACGATTACCGTCCTCGAAGCCGGTGCAACGATCGTCGCCCGGCGATGGTGTGATTTGTTGCCGTCCGATGAATTCGATTTGCGAAACGGCCGCGCCAAGATCGGCTCCTGAACTGAAGGAGGTGAGCCGGCAGCCGGAACTGGCGTCCCAGCACGTTGAATTGAACCATGTGTTTCCCAGCCGTGGCTGGTCAGGGAAGCATGATGCGTCCCCCGCTGGCGACGAGCGTTTGGCCGGTCATGAAGCGGGACCGCTCGGACAGCAGAAACAGCACGACTTCGGCGATGTCGTCCGGTTGTCCGATCCGCTTGAGGGGTGTTGCCTGGACGATGTCGTCGATCGCGTCGTTGGAAACGCCCTCCAGGATCTCCGTGTCGATCAGCCCGGGGGCAACTGCATTGACGCGAACGCCAAACTCGGCCACCGCTTCGGCCAGACTTCTGGTCAAGGCGACCATGCCCGCCTTGCTGACGGAGTAGGCGATCGACATGGGCCGCGCCCGCAGCGCGGCGATGGAGGCGACATTCACGATTCGGCCAAACCCACGTTCGATCATTCCGGACTTGACGGCCCACGAAACCAGGTAGGCACTGGTCAGATTGTTATCCAGCGCCCGTTGCCAGACCTCCACGGTCGTTTCCTCATGCGACACGTAGTCGAACACGCCGGCGTTGTTGACCAACAGATCGACGGGTCCCAGTTCGCGTTCGACGTCCCCGACCATCTGCTCGACATCGCCGGGCTGTGAGACGTCCGCCCGAACCGCCATGCCGACACGTCCGGCAGCCTGCACACGCCGGCAACTTTCCAGAGCCGCCTCCTCGTTCGTCCGATAATTGACCGCAACATTCGCACCCGCTTTCGCCAGCATCTCGACACAAGCGCGCCCGATCCCGCGGCTGCCGCCGGTCACCAGAGCCGTGCGATTTTGAAATTCCAGTTCCATCATTCGATCCTGTTCGATGTCCAACTTTGTTTCGCGGTTCAGTTGGCCGTCCGGTCAGCAGCCCGGTCGGCCGCTCGCAGTTGCGAGTTCCGTGGCTGTTTCGTGACGGCAGTCGTGTCCAGCAGCAGCATCGGCACCGTCAGCCATCTATAGCAGTGTTAGTGGGTTGACGCGGGTTTCGAGAGGGAATGTTACGGGGCGGCCGACCCGCTGCGACTCGAAGGTAGCGGCGACCATCTCGACGATGCGGCGGCCTTCGTACATGTTGCACTTCGGCTCGCGCTGTTTTTCGATCGCGGCGAGCAGATCGTCGATGGCATACAGGTGCCGGTGACCGGTCTTCTTGCCGGTGAGCGGTTCCGGCTGGCCGATGCCGGCGGTCGTGACCGGCTGCCACGACTTGCCGCTGCGACCGGGGGACCAGCTTGAGTCCTGCAGGATGTGCACCTTCGGCAGCGTGCCTTCGACGATTTCCAGGATGCCCTTGGAGCCGAAGATTTGCAGGCCGTATCGTCGCGGATCGCCGGCGACGTTGCGATAGGACTGCCACGTCATCGTGATGCCCTGTTTCAACCCATAGGTGGCGCGCACCGCATCGCCGGCGAGCGGTCCAATTCCTTCGGGCCCTTCCTTGACGTGTTCTGCGCGGAGCGGCTCGCCGTCCTGCAGGACGCTGGCGAAACACCAGGCGGGGTCGTATCCCAGGGCGAGCGACAGGTCGAGCATGTGGGAGCCGAGGACCCACAGGTCTTCTCCGCCTCCCCGGCGGTCCTCCTTGCCGCGGGCCCGCAGTTCCAGCACCCGTCCAATCGCCCAGTCCCTCAGCAATCGCTTCACCGTGCCGATGATCGGGCTGTAGCGTGTTGGATGGGCGATCGCCAGTTTGCTGTGTGTTTGCTCGCAGGCGGCGACGATTTCATCGGCTTCCTGCGGTGTGCGGCAGAAGGGTTTCTCCATGAACACGTGCACACCCCGTTCGGCGGCAGCGACCGCCGCATCGCGGTGTTGGTCGACCCAGCGCGGACCGATGGCGAGAATGTCCGGCTTTGTTTCGTCCAGCATGCGGCGATAGTCGGCGAACGATTGGCCGACGCCCAATCGCTTGGCAGCCGCTGCTCGTCCCTCGTCGTTGTCGTCGGCGACCGCCACGACATCGGTCTGCGGATGGTCAAGCCAGCAAACATCCACGCCGTGCCCATAGTTGCCCTTGCCGGTCCGGCCGAAGACTGCGACGCGATAGGTCTCTGCCATGATGCCCTGCCTGTTTTCGGGAAAACGTACGCTCTGAATACCGCCTCCCATTCTGATCGCGGCGGTTGAATTCCGAAAGGGTCGCCGTCACGTTGGCGGTCGGCCATCCTTTCGAGCACTCACGGCCATTGGTAGACTGGCGATCCCTGCCGATTTTTCTCCCGCATTGGAAGAGACTTCTCCCATGAAATCCGCTGTCTGGGGCCTGGTGCTCCTCTTGGTTGTTTTGCATCACGACCTTTGGTTCTGGAACGATGACCGGCTTGTCTTCGGTTTTCTGCCGATTACGTTGGCCTATCACGCCGGGATTTCGCTCGCGGCGGGCATCACCTGGTTCTTGGCGATTCAGTTTGCGTGGCCGCCCGGTCTCGATGGCGAGACGATTGCCGAGGCGGCCGATCCGGGCGATCCGGAACCTCAGGAAGGGGGTGCCGCATGACACCGGGTGTCATCAAAGTTGTCATCATCGGGGCGTATCTATTGCTGCTGTTGCTGCTCGGTTTGTTCGCCTCGCGGCTGTCCCGGGGGACGAGCAAAGACTTTCTGCTCGCGAGCCACTCAATCGGCCCGTTTCTGTTGTTGATGTCGCTGTTTGGTACGACGATGACTGGTTTTGCCCTGGTCGGGTCGACCGGCGAAGCGTTTGCTGAAGGGGTCGGCGTGTATGGCATGCTCGCCTCGTCGAGCGGCATCGTCCATTCGCTCTGCTTCTTTCTGCTCGGAATTCGCTTGTATTCGTGGGGGAAGAAGTATGGTTACACCACACAGGTCGGCTTCTTCCGCGACCGGCTCGATAGCGACAAGATCGGGATCGTGCTGTTTCCCATCCTCGTGGGATTGGTCGTGCCTTACCTGCTGGTCGGCGTCATTTCAGCCGGCAAGGCGATGGAGGGCGGTACACGGGGCGATTTCCCCGGCCTCTCCGAGTCGGGCGGCCTTCCGGCATGGCTGACTGAATTGGTCATCTGCTCCGTCGTGCTGGTGTACGTGTTTTTCGGCGGGATGCGGGGAACCGCGTGGGCGAACACGTTTCAGACGATTGTGTTCATGGTGCTGGGCGTCGTGACGTTCTCGCTGATCGCGAACCGCTTGGCGGAAAACGCGATCGAACAGGGCCGCGTGCAGGATGAGAACGGGGTCGTTCGCACTGAGCCACCCGCGGGGTTTCTGGATGCCCTGACGATCGTCAGCGGCGAAATCCCCAAAGCCCGCCGCGTGAGAGATGAGGTCACCGAAGCGGATCAGATTCCAACCGTCGAAGCGCCGCCCCAGTTCAACACGCGGGAACGGCTCGATCCGTGGATGTTTCTGACGTACATGCTGATTCCGTTCTCCGTCGGCATGTTCCCGCACCTGTTCCAGCATTGGCTGACGGCGCGAAGCGCGGCGTCCTTCAAGCTGGCGGTCGTTTGTCATCCGGTGTTCATCATGATCGTGTGGGTGCCCTGCGTGCTCATCGGCGTGTGGGCGACAACCGGGCTGATTAACCTCCCGCCCCCCTTCCTCAACATGCCCAGCGAAAACGCCAACAAGATCCTCGGCTTCATGGTGCAGTCGCTGTCCAGTGGCGTGCTCGGCGGATTCCTGTTGGCGGGGATTCTCGCGGCAATCATGTCAAGCCTCGACAGCCAGTTTCTCTGCCTCGGCACGATGTTTACCAAAGATATCGTCGTGCATTATGGCGGGGAGGACCGGTTCAGCGACAAACAGGTCGTGATGATTTCGCGGGGATTCATCATTGCGATCGTTGTGGCAACGTACCTACTCAGCCTCACGGAGATCGCCCAGACGCGTGTGTTTCAGCTTGGCATCTGGTGCTTCAGCGGCTTCTCCAGCCTGTTCCCGCTCGTGTTTCTCGCCATCTACTGGCGCGGTCTCACCAAGTGGGGTGCCTATGCCGGCGTGCTGACGGCGGCGGGCGTTTGGGCCTGGCTGTTCAAACTGTCCGAATTCGGTGCCATCGACAACTGGTCGGTCAACTTCACCCTCGGCGGACGAGAGATTCACACCATGCCGGTCGCGTCGATCTTCCTCGCCTCGCTCGCAGCAACAGTAATTGTATCCCTGGTGACCCCCAAACCAAGTGCGTCAACGCTCGAAAAGTTCTTTCCAAACGAGTGAACCCATTCCCCGGCATCATCCCCAAGCCCACGGGTTGCAACCCGTGGGCTTACGGCTCATCCGCGCACAAGAATCCCCCCCCATGCCGCAATTTATCCATACCCGACGGGTCGAGTTCTCCGAAACTGATATGGCGGGGATCGTGCACTTCTCCAACTTTTACCGGTGGATGGAAGAAGCCGAAGGGGAGTACCGCCGCTCGCTGGGGACGTCGATCATCGAGCCGCGAGGCGACGGCTCCTGTTTCGGCTGGCCACGCATTTCGGCGGCTTGCACGTTCGAAAAGCCAGTCACCTATGAAGACGAAGTGCAGGTGCGGCTCGACATCGAGCGGATCGGTGTGAAGTCGGTCACGTTTGCGGTGGAATTCTGGAAGGGCGACCAGCGCGTCGCCTACGGACGCCTCAAAACCGCGTGTTGTATCTGTCGTCCGAATTCTCCTTTGGAATCGGTCGCCATTCCGGAAAACCAGCTCGCCGTCCTGCACGAATCGGAAGAGCTGCCATCCAGGCGAAACGGGACACGGGAGGCAGACGAAACATGAACGACCAGGCGGACGATTTGCGAGTGTCCGGGTTGACCAAACAGTTCGCCGGCGCGGCGGGGACGCTGGACGTGCTCACCGGAGTCAACCTCACGATGCAGCGCGGAGACGCTGTCGTCATCACCGGCCCCTCCGGTTCCGGCAAGAGCACGCTGCTCTATATCATCGGCGTGCTCGACGAACCGACGTCCGGAGAGGTCAACGTCGGCGGGACGATGCCGCTTCTGCTCGGAGCGGTCGAACAGGCGAAGTTCCGCAACGAAACGGTCGGCTTTGTGTTCCAGGACCATCATCTGCTCCCGCAGTGCACCGTGTTGGAGAACGTGTTGATCCCCACGCTCGCTGCTGCGAAGCCGGCAAGCGATATTGAAGACCGGGCGAGAACGCTCCTGGACCGCGTGGGGCTCAAGGACCGGATCACCCACCGTCCGGGCCAACTGTCCGGTGGGGAACGTCAGCGGGTTGGCATCTGCCGCGCGCTCATCAACGAGCCGTTGCTGCTGCTCGCCGACGAACCGACCGGCAACCTCGACCAGAAGACGGCCGAATCAGTCGGCACACTTTTGTTGGAAGTCGCCGCCGAACAAAACACCATGCTCCTCTGCGTGACCCACAACCTCGACCTGGCCGCCCGGTTCCCCCGCCGCTACGAGCTGACGGACGGAAAACTGGCCGACGTGACCGAGTGAGGGCGTATCATGATCCTGCGATGGGCGCTGCACTTCGCGAGCGGGAACTCGCTGTTTAGCGGCGTGATCGTGCTCTTGGCCGTTTGGGCCTTGATGACATTCAGCGAACGACGCCGGAATCAACGCACGCTGCGGCTGGCGCTGTTCGTGGGAGTCGTCATGATCGTCCTCTCGGCAACGCCCTTCCCCTGGTGGGCTTACTCGATTTGGGGGATCCTGCTTGGCGCATGGCTGTGGACAACGCGGCGTCTTCCCGAAAAGGACAGTGGCACCTCAAGGCCCGCTCACTTGGCGGGGGGCCTTTTCGTCGCGGCGTGTGTGCTGGCGATTGGGGCGGAGCTCACAACACTTTCTCCTCGCCTCCCGCCCGGCTCTTATCAAACGATGTACGTCATCGGTGACTCGATTACGGCTGGTCTCAACGAGGATGACCTCTTGTGGCCGACGATCCTCGCCGATTCTCAACACGTCGACGTGGTCAACCTTGCCCAACCGGGGGCAATGGCGGATTCTGCAATGAAGCAGGCGAAGTTGATTCCGGATGACGCGGGCGGAATCGTGCTGATTGAAATCGGCGGCAACGATATGCTGTCGGGCCGAAGCAGCAACGTCTACGGCCGAGACCTCGCGGCGCTGATCGGCGCTGTTTCGACTCCGGACCGTACGCTCATGATGCTGGAGTTGCCACTTGCTCCGTTCTCCAATGAGTACGGGCGTGTGCAACGGCGGCTGGCACGCGAATACGATGTGTTGTTGATCTCAAAACGGGAATTCTCGCGTGTGCTGGGGATGGCCGACGGCACCCTCGACGGAATTCATCTGTCGGCACGTGGCCAACAATTGATGGCTGATACGATCTGGAAATATATCGGCCCGCTTTACGCGACGCAGCGTCACGTTGCCGCGGGCGGGTGACGAGGAAAACGGAATGACGTCTCGACGACTTCTCATCGACAATCTGCGGCACTACTGGCGGACGAACCTCGCCGTCGTGCTCGGCGTGGTTGCGGCGACGGCGGTGATTGGTGGGGCGCTGATTGTGGGGGACAGCGTTCGTGACAGTCTGCGGCAGATGAGCCTCGACCGCCTCGGCGGCGTCGATTTCGCGCTCACCGGTCAGCGGTTCTTTCGGGAGCAACTGGCCGACGAACTCGCGCAGTCCGAAACAGCTGTCACGACGGCTCCGGCAATCTTGCTCACTGGCAGTCTGACACGCACATCAGAGGGCAACACGCACCGTGCGGGCGGAACCCATGTGTACGCAGCCGATGAGCGATTCTGGTCTCTGACGGAGACGCCGGAACACACGCCTCCTACGGGGAACGAAGTCGTTCTGAATCGCCGGCTGGCCGACGGACTGGAGGCGAACGTCGGCGATGAAGTGTCGCTGGTCGTGGAACTTCCGGCGGCAATCCCACGCGATTCGCTGCTCGGCGACCGCAACGAGACGGTCACCGAACTCACACTCACCGTCAGCGACATCGCCGAGGACGCCTCGACGCCGGGCCGGTTCGGCCTCAACCCGGGCCAGCAACTGCCGATGAACGCCTTTGTGTCACTCGACACCTTGCAGCGGCAGATCGGGCTGCAACATCAACCGGTCTCACGCCGCAACCGAACGGAAAAACTCGCGCGGGTCAACGCCCTGTTTGTGGACAGCGCGACGTCGAGTCCTGATCAGGAAGATCGGCTGTCGCCGGAGGGTGCGGACGCTCTAACCGAGGAGTTGGCGAAACACGTCGGGCTGAAAGATCTCGGCCTGCGGTTGGTTGTTCACCAGGAACGCGGATACATTTCGCTCGAAAGCGAGCGGATGATCATCGAGGGCAATCTGGCTTTCCGGGCCATCGATGCGGCCCGTGAAATGCAGTCTCGCGTTTCCGATGACGAGGAAGTGCTGGTCTCGCTGCTCAACGAAATCTGGAACGCAGAAGACCCCGATAAGTTCTCCATGTACTCCATCGCTGCCGGCGTCCAGTTTCACCGGGAACCGCCGTTCGGCCCGTTTGAGTACATTGACGGGGGCCCCCCGGTCATCGAGCAGGAACCGTCGAACGGACCCGCATCGCCGCGCGTGACACCGGAAGAGATTCCGGTTGTCCTCACTGACTGGCTGGCCACAGATCTGAGTGTCTCCGTCGGCGACCTCGTCAAAACGAAGTACCATCAGGTCGGCGACCGAGGCGAACTGCCGGAGATCGTGCAAACGCTTCGCGTCTCAGGCATCGTCAGACTGACGGAGCCGGCGGCTGATCCGGGGTACACGCCCTATGTTGAGGGGATCACAGATGCTGAAACGTTTGGCGACTGGCGGCAGCCGTTCCCCATGAAACTCGACCGAGTCACGCAGCGTGATGAAGAGTTCTGGGATGAATACTCGACAACACCCAAGGTCTTTCTTCGGCTAGATGACGCTCTCAGCCTGTGGCAAAGCCGGTACGGGCGGTTTACGTCGGTTCGCGTCGCTCCGACGCCGGGGAATACGCTGGAGGATATCAGAGCGGAATGGGAACGTCGTCTGCTCAAGAAAATCACCGAACCGGAGATCGTGGACCAATCGGGAAGCAGTCCCGGGCCTGATTCGGCGCAGACCATTCCGCCGGCGAGCGGCCTTTCCTTTCAGCCGGTGAAGCAGCAGGGCCTCGCGGCGGCGCAGGGGACAACCGACTTCACCGGATTGTTTGTGGGGTTCAGCTTCTTTCTGATCGCGGCGGCCATGCTGTTGATCGGGCTGTTGTTTCGTTTGGGGATCGAGCGTCGGGTGAGGGAGTTGGGACTGCTGCGGGCGGTGGGACTCACGCCACGGCAAGTGCGGCGGCTGTATCTGGGCGAGGGGGCGCTCCTCACGCTGGCCGGCGGACTGCTGGGCACGCTGGCGGCGGTCGGCTATGCGGGGCTGATGATCTACGGCCTCAAAACGTGGTGGTTCGGCGCGATCGGGACCAAGTTCCTGTTCCTGTCGGTGCGGCCGGTGAGCCTGATTTCCGGCTTCGTCATTGCGGCAATCGTGGCCCTGCTGGCGATCGGGTGGGCTCTGCGACAAACGCGGAGCCTCTCCACACGCGAGATGCTGGCGGGGACGAGTGAGCCGTCGTTGGACGCTGCGGCGAAAAAGAAGCGCGGGCGACGGGCCGGTAAGACGTCGCTCATTGCGTGGGGATTGACGGTCAGCCTATTGGCCGCGACGTTGGCGGGTGTTGTCCCGCAGACGGAGGCATTCGGCGGCTTCAACTGGCGGGTGGTGACGTTTTTCGTCGTCGGAGTGGCGGCATTGGTCGGGAGTCTGTCGTCGCTGGCGTGGTGGCTTGATGCCGACAAGGCGGCGGCCGTGCGGGGACAGGGCGTGATGGGCATGATCCGGCTCGGCCTGCGAAACGCGGCGAGGCACCGGGGGCGCAGCGTGCTGACGGCGAGTCTCATCGCGTCGGCAACGTTCGTGATTGTCGCCGTTGCGGCGGGTCGGCGGAACCCAGCGGCGGAAGAGCCGGTGAATGACTCCGGCAACGGCGGGTTCACGTTGGTGGCCGAAACGAGTACGCCCATTCTGTACGACCTCAACACGGAGGAAGGGCGGGCGAAGGCGGGGATGGATCTTGCGGGGGATGACCGTGCGAAACGACAAGTCGGACAGATGCGGGTCATGCCGTTCCGGGTGAAAACGGGGGAGAACGCGAGTTGCCTCAACCTCTACCAAACGCATCTGCCCACGATCCTAGGGGTGCCTCCGGACGTGCTGCGGACAATGATCGACGATGACCGCTTCACGTTCGCCAACACGCCGGCGGACCAACCGTGGGAATTGCTCAACCAACAGCTCCCGGACAGCCGCATTCCCGTGCTGGGGGACATGAACACGCTGCTTTACAGTCTGCACAAGGGGATCGGCGACCGGATTGAAGTCCCGCCGACGGAGACACCGGGCGGGACGCTGCAGATTGAAGGCATGTTGGACGGCAGCGTCTTTCAGGGCGTGCTGTTGATGTCGGAGGCGAACTTCTTCCGGCTGTTTCCCGATCAGAGCGGCTTCCGCTACTTCCTGATTGAGGTCGGCCCGCAGCAGTCCGAGGCGGTCTCCACACTCCTGGAGACGCAGTTGGCCGATTACGGTTTCGACGCCCAACGGGTCGCGGACCGTCTCGCGAGCTTTCTGGCGGTGCAGAACACCTATCTGTCGACGTTCCAAACGCTGGGGGGGCTCGGCTTGCTGCTGGGGACGCTGGGCTTGGCGACGGTCATGCTGCGGAACGTGCTGGAGCGCCGGGGCGAACTGGCGCTGCTGCGGGCGGTTGGGTTTCGTGGGAGCCAAGTCGCGTGGCTCGTGCTGTGCGAAAATGCGTTTGTCATGCTGTGGGGACTGGCGGCGGGAACGCTGGCAGCGCTGCTGGCGATGACGCCGCATCTGACGAGTACAGGGGCCGATGTCCCGTGGGGCGGGCTGCAAGGGCTGCTGGCGGGGGTGTTTGTCGTGGGCATGCTGGCGGCTTTGCTTGCCGTGAGGGAAGCACTGCGGACGCCCATTCTGGCGACCTTGCGGGCCGAATGAGAAGTTCGATGTCGTGGGCGACCGTGACGGAAACATGGGGATACTTCCGATTGTGCCAATCCGCAAGCGGCGATCAACGTCGACTCGACAGACGTGTGTTGTCTGGAGAGAGTCATTACGATGTCGACCGACCACTGACCACTGACCACTGACCACTCACCAGCCACCACGCACCAACATGAAACCAATGCTCGTACCGATCCTGTTTGCTCTTGGCACTGCGTTGTTTTGGGGCCTGTACGGTCCGACGATTGGCAATGCCCATTCGAAGCTGTGGTCCCCGTTCAAACCATATGTGTTCATCGGCCTCGCCTATCTTGTCCTGGCGATTTTTGGAGGCCTGATCGCAATGAAGATCAAGGGTGACTCATTTAGCTACGCCGGCGAACAGTTTCCTCCGGCCAAATGGGGGTTCCTCGCCGGGTGCCTCGGCGCTGCGGGGGCGATCTGCCTCACCTCGGCGATGATGATCAGCAAGGGAAACGCGCTGCTGGTGATGCCGATCGTGTTCGGAGGAGCCGTGTCCATCACGGCGGTCGTCTCCGCGTACCGCTTGCGGGGACATACGACCATCCATCCCATGTTGTGGGTCGGAATGGCGCTCGTCGTCACGGGCATCGTGATCGTGGCCCGCAACACGCCGCAGGGCCATGCGCCCAAACCGTCCGTCGAGACGAGCGAATCCCACGCAGCCGCGGCATCAAACTCCAATCCGGACAACCAGTCCCCCGGAGCCTAGTCCTTGGACAAGCGGCCTTTTGAGTTGGCTTTTAGGAAAAACACCCGAAACCCCGCTGTGTTCTGCGTATTGAGTGTTATCACGACCGCGCAATAAGCGGAACAGAAAAGGCGTTCGGGTGATGACTTCAGCTTAT
>JAJDEI010000105.1 GCA_029259845.1 Planctomycetaceae bacterium
GGCCGGCAACCCGGCCAGCTGCTGTTCAGAAATCGGCGGTCCTGTTGGTCGCTGCGACATGGAGGAGATGTCGCAGAAAACGCCATCTGTGAAAAGACGAATTGCTCACCCAACCTCGTTCGAGGTGTGAACGGTTACGAATTCCACCCGGCAGGCCAGGGCCGTCTCGGAAGTGTCGGAAACAAGGAAGCGACGGCCTGCGCGGCGATGGGACCGGCCCTATCCGCCCGAGATGGGAGACATCAACGTCACGATGTCGCCATCCTGGAGCGCGGGAGATTCGCCTGCGGAGACTTGCCGGTCACCGATGAAGATCAGAACCGAGGAGCGGAGCTCGCCCGCCGCATCGACCAGCAGCGACTGCAACGGGTCTCCCTTCCGCCCGGCGATTTGCAGAATGAGGCTTCGCACGTCCTGCGGCCCGTCAACGTCGAGGATCTCCGATCCTGTGCCGGCGGCGCGTTTCAGCAGAGTTTCGTATTGGACCGTGATGGGCATCGGCAGGCTGCCAACTCGAAAAATGTCGACTCAGTCGTCACCGGTTTAATGCGCTGACGGTTTTGACGTCTCGATCTTACCGTCGGTGATGCGGAACAAACAGTCGGCCAGACGCTCGGCTTCGTCGAGGTTATGGGTCACATGCAGGGTCGTCACGCCCGTGCGGCGGCGGACATCTTCGAGCAGTTCGCACATCTGCAGCCGCGTGTCGGTGTCGAGAGCACTGAGCGGCTCATCCAGACAGAGGATTTGCGGGCGGAACGACAGGGCGCGGCCCAGTGCGACCCGTTGCCGCTCGCCGCCGCTGAGCCCGAGCGGCGTCCGGTCCAAGAGTGGCGTGATGTGCAGCATGTCCGCCAGTTCCGCGACACGCGCCTCGGCCGTCTTGCGGTCGACGCGCCGGATATCGAGAGCGAACGACAGATGGTCCCGCACGTTCATCCGCGAGAACAAGGCCCCATCTTGCGGCACGTACCCGATCCCACGGACGGCCGGATTAAGCGCCGTAACGTCTTCGTCGCCCAGCCGAATGCGTCCGGAAATAATCGATCGCAGGCCGAGGACCGATTCGAGAAGCGTCGTCTTCCCGGAGCCGGTCTTCCCCATCAGGACGCCGTACCGCCCCGTCGGCACGGTCAGCGAAACGGCGTCCAACCGAAACTGCCCCGCCTGTACTGAGATGTTGTCGAGATCAATCATTGTCTGGTTGAGAGTTGAAGATTGAGAGTTGAAGGTTGAAAGTTGTTTCCAAACTCTGTTTGGGAACAAGTGTCCTCGAAGCTCTGCGTCACGATCCTTCACACGTGGCCATTCCTTCCGTGCGAACGATGAGAAACGGAGTTGTTCGAAAGGGCGTTCCCAAACTGGAGTTTGGGAACGAGGAGGGTTCGACCTTCAGCCTTCAACACTCAACCTTAGACATTCTCCCCCCCTTTCGTCACAAACCAGCGTCTCGCACTCCCCACACGCGGGTGATGACAAGCACGGCAATCGCGGCGGCGACCATGATCAGCGACACGGCAACGGCGGCTTCGATGTTGCCGACGTTCATCTCCAGGAACACGGATGTGGAGAGCACTTCGGTTTTCATGCGGGTCGTGCCGGCAAAAATCAACAGCGGGCCAAACTCGCCCAAAGCCCGCGCCCAGGCAAGCGTGAGGGCCGTCATCATGCCGCGCGACGCTTCCGGCAGCACGACCATGCCAAAGGCCTGCGCGCGGCTGCAACCCAGAGTGACCGCGACATGCTCACAGCGCGGGTTGATGTGGTCGAAGGTGGACTTCATCGTCCGGACGGCGAACGCACAGGCGACCGAAAACTGGGCGATGACAACCGCCGGCACCTGATACACGATGCTCCGCGCCGACCAGGAGAATGGCGGAAACTGAAACAGGATCAGCAGACTCAACCCCACCACCAGCGGGGGCAGCACGATCGGGATGTCCAGCACTGCATCCAGCAGCCGCTTGCCGCGAAACTCGTGTCGCGCGAGCAGATATCCCAACGGCACGGCGACGACTAACGAAATCACGGCCGCCAAGGTGCACGAAATCAGGCTGAGCCAGATGGAGTGCCGGATCTTGGCATCCGCCAACGCGACGGTGATCGGATTCTGCGTCAAAACAGCCCGGAGAGGATGTTCGGCCCGTGCAGCCGCCGTGAACGTCTGATCCGCCATGTACGTTGCGTCCGCGAGCAACATGGCGACGATCAGCAGCACATACGTCCCGCCAATGACTGACAGGCACATGTAAAACACACGGTTTGACAAACGGATCGCGGCAGGATTCCGACGACGTCCGTATTCGCGATCTTGGGTCGCAGTCGGTTGAGGCCGCGGTATCTCGATCGCCTTCACGGATGCCCGCCTTCCGACGCCGGGGCCGCAGACTCCTCGGCCAATCGGAAGTGGAATCCTGCCGACTCGAACGCCTCCGGAGACGCGACGATTCGACGAAAGAGCCGTCTGACGAGATACTTGTGCTCGCTCGATTTGGCGATGCTCAACGGTTGAATCGCCCGATTCATCGGCGAAGCGACCCGGACGATATCGATCCGATCCTGATTCACCAGGACATCCGTGATATAGGCAATGGCGGCGTCCACATGGCCGGTCAGCACGTCCGGGACGAGCAACGCCGAAGAGGATTTCTCCACCACGACTTCGCCGGGATCCGCCTGCTTGGCCATCAGCTTGTCGTACATCCCGTCTTCGCTCAGCATGCGGCGGGTGAGAGCACCAATCGTGCATTGGTCCGGTTGGCCAATGGCCACACGGACCCCCGGCTTGATCAGGTCGTCAGGGGTCCGGACCTTCGTGCTTCCTTTGGGCACGGCAATCACGATCTCGACATCCGAAACGTTTGCCGCTTCCTGAAACCACTCGCGGACGTTTTCCAAGTAGTACACGTCGCAAGCCATGTACACATCGGGAAAGCCGAGCGCGGTTTTTTGCCCGTCGATCGTCTTCATACGGCTGGTGAGGATGCCGCACCCGTCGTAGTTGGTGTTGACGTCGACCCCTTCCCGTTCCTGAAAGTCGGCGACAATCTGTTCCACAACCCGGCGGTTGACCGCTCCGCAATAAAAATTGATCTGCGGACGTTCGGCCCACACGTCCCCTTCGACCGGGCGCAGTCCGGCCTCTTCAAACACCGGCAGTCCCTTGTCGCGCGCGGTGAGGTACCGCGCGAATCGCAGGGCGGCCGTCGGCTCTCGCGAGGAAGTCAGCACCGCGAGGCTGACGAGGTTGGGGTCGCCTTCCAGTTCGGGAACACTGACCGCCACGAACTCATCCCGGTACTTGGGCATCGCGACGGTGGTGTCCCAGACGATTCCCGCGTCGACGGCTCCCAGTTTGACGTCATTGGCGACATCGTTGACAGTCGGTTTAAAGACACCCCGGCGGGTGACCGCCGCTTCGAGCTGTGCCCACCGGTTTGTCCCGTCCACCGTTACGGCTTCCAGTGAGCGTTGAACGGCCCGTCCCACAGCCGCCTGATCGGGATGGGCGATGCAAACAGAGACGTCCTCGCGGAGCAGATCCGCCAGCGATGCGATTTTCTTCGGACTGTCCTTGCGGACAGCGACCACGGGCCGCTGATGGCCGGCCGGCAGCGTCTCCCGGGCGAGTCCCAGTTCAACCGCCTTATCCGTATAGAAGTCGTCCGCAGCAAGATACAAGTCCGCTGTGCCAAATTTGTTGACCTGAAGCTGGTTGAGGAGCGTGTTTGATCCGCCGTACTGGAGAACGATCTTGGTCCCGTACTCCTGTTCGTACTGCTTGGCGATCCGCTCAACGGGAACCCGCAAGCCGGCTGCGGAGTACAGGGTGAGCGTCTCGCCCGACGAATCGTGGGCGCGTCCGCCCCGGCTGAGTAACGCCACACACAGTCCGATCGTTGCGACGCCCGCCAGCAGCAGCACCCATAACAGGTTGCTGCGACCGGACCGGGGCGAGGCCGGGCCTTCGAGACGGCGGGAAACAGGGCGGTTCATTCGTCGGAGTCTTTCGGTTGTCCTGAGAACAGGGGACTGAGTACGGAGTCCCCGGTACCGATGACTGAGTACCGATGACCCAGTCCTGCGCGGTGCTGTCGCAAATCACGTGATCTCTCAAGCTAAACCACACAGGCGGAGGAATCAACATACCGAAGAAATCGGACAGGGCCGTTCAAAGATTGAAGCTGGGGAACCTCGTAACCCGAAGCGTCAGCGAGGGACGAATCGCTTCCTCACGTTCGCTTCCTCGCTTACGCTTCGGGTTACCATTGAGCTTGTCCCGGTCGGTCTTCTCCAAAGTGAAACTTTGAATGGCCCTGGGAAATCGGGGTCGGGCAGGGTGCATCCGCTCAGGGCTGGGGGTGGCAGGGGCGATCTGAAACCGATGATTGGTCAGCCGTTTGGAAGTTTGGGGCTGTGGACGGTGAACGAGCCGCGCCCACGGCCAAAGTGTTCGGTCAGAGGAAACGTTTCCGTCGCCTCAACATTGCCCCAGCCACCCGGAAATGGGCGAAGACCGTCATCGACGCCGATGCACCCGGACAGGCACTGAGCGTGCGGCGTCCGCTCCGGCACCCTCGCCCCGGGTCGCGAAACCGTCCGGCTGTATCATGGAGCGGATTGTCGTATACTGGTGGTCGCCGCGTTGATGCTTGAACAATTCCGCTCTCCCGTTGCTTAGCAGGATGACATTCGATGGCCAAGTTGATTCTGTTGCAGGAGGGCGCGGCGACGCCTTTCGATCTGACCGAGCCGGCCACGACCATCGGCCGGCGTCCCGACTGCACGGTCCAGGTTCAGTCGGACATGGTGTCGCGGAAGCATGCCCAGGTTCTCTCCTGCGACGGCCAGTTCGTTCTGGAAGATCTGGGCAGCGGGAATGGTTCGTTCGTCAACGGCCAGAGAATCGAGCAGCCGACCCCACTGGTTCACGATGACCGCATCAAGCTGGGGCCGATATTGTTTCGCTTCGAAGGGGATCAGGCGCCCGAAGACTCCCAGGCAGATCGTCCGACCCAGGTCCGCGACAGCCCCCTGGCAGACGTCGTGGACATCACCAACGACGACAGCGGGTCCACGATCATGGGCACACTGGACACGGCGGGTGGGTTTGGGCTGTTGGATGTGCAGCCTCAGGCGAAGCTGAAAGCCGTGCTCGACATCAGCCGCAGCCTCGCCGGGACGGTCGACTGGAACTCGCTGCTGCCCAAGATTCTCGACACGTTGTTCGAGATTTTCCCCCACGCCGACCGCGGCTGCATTCTCATTCGTGACGAGTCGACCGGTAACATGGTTCCCCGCGCGATCAAGCATCGCCGCGACAGCGAGGACGACTCCGTCAAACTGAGCCGCACGATTCTCAACACCGTTCTCGAACAGAAGAAAGCCATCCTTTCGGCTGACGCGGCAAGTGACTCCCGTTTCGAAGCCAGCGAATCGATCACCAACCTCACGATCCGCTCGATGATGTGCGTTCCGCTCCTGGGGCTGTCCGGCGATGCGATGGGCGCGATCAACATTGACACCCAAAACCCGCTCGCCCAATTTCGGAAAGACGATCTGGATCTCATGATCGCGGTTGCCGGCCAGGCGGCGTTGTCGATCGATGGGGCGCGACTGCTTTCGACATACGTCGAAAAGCAGAAGCAGGACAACGAGATGCGGATCGCAGCCAACGTGCAGCGGGCACTGCTGCCGGACCATCTGCCGGAACTGGACGGATACGAGTTCTTCGCCAGTTACGAGGCGGCACAGGCTGTCGGCGGCGACTACTACGATATCTTCCCGCTGAACAACGGGAAGTATTGCCTGGCGTTTGGTGACGTGGCCGGCAAGGGGGTCCCCGCGTCGCTGGTGATGTCGCGTCTGGCGAGCGTCGTCCGCAGTACCTTTCAGCACGTCGATGAGGCGGACGAGGCGGTCTCGCAGATCAACGACCATATGTGTGCCAAGGCGGTCGAAGGTCGGTTCGTCACCTTCGTCGCCACGCTGCTCGACCCGGCAAGCCATTCCATCTCCGTCGTCAACGCGGGGCACATGTCGCCCATGGTCCGCAAACTGGACGGCACGATCGAAGAGTTGCCGGCAGGAACCGTCGGGATTCCGCTCGGCGTGCTCGAAGGCTTCTCGTATGAGTCCATCCAGCGAACGCTTGATCCGGGCGATACGGTCGTGATCTACACCGACGGCGTCAGCGAAGCCATGAACCACGACAGCGAATTGTACGGATTGGAACGCCTGCGCGAGTTCGTCTCCCAAGGCCCCGTCCATGCGGACGAACTCGGAAAGGCCGTGCGGACGGACGTCAAAAAACACGCCGACGGTCGCGAGCAGAACGACGACATCACGATGATGGTCTTCGGCCGGAATAGTGATTAGTTGACTCGCATAAAGAGGGGTGGATGGGGCATCTTTGTGTGAGGAGTCGATAGCAAGTATGGATTTGCTTCAACAGGTTGACTGACCAATAATCGTGACAGCCCCAGGTGTGTGAGCCGCGCGACTGGGGCCGTGGATGCGTGCTGGTTGACGTAAGCTGGCGGCCCATCATGGCCGGGCTCGTTCCATCACGGACATTCACGCCCCAGCCATCCGTCGTTCCCTGCTGTGTTTCAACATTGATTTGGATTGGCCGTGGAATCTTCAGACGCTCCCGATGCCTCAGCGAGCCTCTCTGCTGAGGATTTGAGGACTCTTGTCACACGGATGGAAGCGGTGGCCGACGATCGCGGGTTGCTACAACTGCTGTCTCAGGAGGAAATGCATCGTCTTCTCCGGGCGGCTGAGAAAGTGGCCCTGCCCACGCGAACCGACCGCCGCCGGCTCAAACGAGCGTTCCTCAAGCAGGAGCAGGAAGAGCGGAATCGCCAACGGGAAGCGGACGATCGGCATCTGTCACAGACCGGCATTCGTTCCGAAAACGGCGTGCGGCGTCGGTTTATCAAAGCCTTTCCGCCCCAGCCGTTCGACGCGGACCTGCCGCCACAAGCCGGGACAGCGGACAACGGTGCACCCCGGTTGCAGGTACCGCGCAGCTGCTACATCTGCAAACAGGACTACGACCGGCTGCACCACTTCTATGACGCACTCTGTCCTGACTGTGCGGCCCTCAACTGGACGCGGCGGTATCAGACGTTCGATCTCTCCGGACGTTACGCGCTGGTCACCGGCGGCCGGGTGAAGATCGGTTACGAGGCGGCCCTCAAACTGTTGCGTGCCAGGGCCACCGTCGTCGTCACGACCCGCTTCCCCGCCGATGCCGCCCGGCGATTTCTCCTCGAAGAAGACTCGGCCGACTGGCACGACCGGCTGCAGGTGCAGGGCATTGATCTGCGGCACACGCCCAGTGTCGAGGCGCTGTGTGACCATCTCTGCCAAACGCTCCCGCGGCTGGACTTCCTGCTCAACAACGCCTGCCAGACCGTTCGCCGACCTCCGGGATTCTATGCCCATTTGATGCAAGCCGAACGGGACCTTGCCGGGTCGTTGTCGCCGGCTGGCCGCGCGATGCTGGCGTCTTATGAAGAGTTGAGGCATCACGAAGACTTGCGACGTCACTCAGACACACCGGCGATCAACGAAGTGGCGCTGCCGTCACAGGTGACGAGCAGTTTCGCCGGAATTCAGCGGGCGGCGGAACTCTCCCAGTTGCCGCTCATGCCCGACGACCAAGCCGGCGAAGAGACGCTGTTTCCCGCCGGACGGTACGACGCGGACCTGCAGCAGGTCGATCTCCGCACGGTCAACAGTTGGCGGCTGCGACTGGCCGACGTGCCGACGGTCGAATTGCTGGAAGTGCATCTGGTCAATGCGGTCGCCCCGTTCATTCTCAACGCGCGTCTCAAGCCGTTGATGCAGCGTGTGCCCACGCCGGACCAGCATATTATCAATGTCTCGGCGATGGAGGGGGTGTTCTACCGGGCGTACAAAACGGACAAGCATCCGCACACCAACATGGCCAAAGCGGCCCTTAATATGCTAACCCGCACGTCGGCTCAGGACTATGCCGCCGACGGCATTCACATGAATTCCGTCGACACCGGCTGGATCACCGACGAAGACCCTGCCGATATCGCCAATCGCAAGCAACAGGAACTCGGCTTCCATCCCCCGCTCGATACGATCGACGCCGCCGCCCGCATCTGCGACCCCATCTTCACCGGCTTCCTCACCGGCGAGCACCCCTGGGGCCAGTTTTTCAAGGACTACCAACCGGCCAACTGGTAGCATGTCATTGTTTTCTGCCCGGACAACGCTTGGACGGAAGATTCGGGCCGATTCCGACAGACGTTTCCTATCGAGTTTCGGTCGCCCGCCATTCGGGTTGAGGTTCTAATGAAACATCTCTGGCTTGGGTTCCCGCGCTGGCTGCGGATCGGTTTGCTGGCAACGGGGCTTACGGTTTCGACGTTGTTGTTGGTCGCGGGCGGCGGTTGGTGGTATTTGCATCCGGCTGTCGAACGGACCGACGGCGTGGCGTATGGGCAGCGCGACGGCAAGCCGCTGGTGCTCGATGTGCTTCGACCGGCGAAACCGAACGGATTGGGCATTGCGTTCATGGTCAGCGGCGGCTGGAGATCGGGCCGCGCCGGCGAAGCGCCAGCTTGGATGATGGCACCGTTGCTCCGCCGGGGGTATACGATCTTTGCGATCTACCATATCTCGCAACCGGAGGCGACGGTCATGGAGATCATCGACGACGTGAACCGCGGCGTGCGGTTCGTCCGGCATCACGCGGCTGACTACAGGATCGATCCGGACCGCATCGGCGTTTCGGGCGGCAGTGCGGGCGGACATCTCAGCCTGATGCTGGCGACGCGCGGCGGACCGGGGCCGAGTGATGCGGAGGATCCCGTCGACCGGGAGAGCAGCGCTGTTCAGGCGGTGGCAATTTTCTATCCAGTCACCGATCTGTTGAATCTTGGTCCCTCCACTGAGAATCCGGGCGATGGCGGTCCGCCCAAGAGTTTCGTGAAAGCCTTCGGTCCGGATGCCACAGACATGGATGCCTGGAAAGTGATCGGCCGGAACTGCTCGCCCATCTACCACATCACGAGGCAGTTCCCGCCGACGTTGATTTACCACGGCGACGCCGACACCCTGGTGCCGTTGGAGCAGTCGGAGCGGTTTTGCGACCGGGCGACCGAACTGGGCCGCGAAGTCAAATTGGTCGTTCACCCCGGCGGGTCACACGGCTGGCCGACGATGCTTTGGGACCTCCTCGATTTCGCCAACTGGTTCGACCAGCATCTCCGACCCGCCGGTGGCTCCGATTCGCCATGAGCCGGTGCGATGGCCGTCGGGGCGATCCACAAACGGTTACCGAACGACGCTCGTCTCAGCACCCGCGTCCGTTGCTGGGAATCGGTCCGGAATCGGGTACCATCGTGTCTGACGACGGCTCGCGTATGGGGTGACTGTTGCGATTGCGTGCGACTGTGACGCGAGGAGATTCATGTCGACCTTACTCTCAGGCTCAGATCGATTTTGCCATGACGGCCGTGCTGGGGATTTCGGCGTTCTATCACGACTCGGCCGCGGCGATCGTCGTGGACGGGACGATTGTCGCCGCGGCGCAAGAGGAACGGTTCAGCCGCGTCAAGAATGACTCGCGGTTTCCGTCGGCGGCGATCGCATATTGCCTTCGGGAGGCGGGACTGGACACCGGGTCGCTCGATTACGTCAGCTTTTACGAGAAGCCGCTGCTAAAGTTCGACCGTATTCTGGAGAACTATTGCGCGTTCGCCCCGCGGGGGTTTCGGTCGTTCCGTCGGGGGATGCCGTCGTGGCTCAAACAGAAGCTGCACGTCAACCGGGAAATCGGCGACGCGCTGGGGGGCGAGTTTCGCAAGCGGTTCCTGTTCGCCGAGCATCACGAATCCCATGCGGCGAGTGCGTTCTTTCCGTCGCCGTTTGAGGAAGCGGCCGTGCTCACCGTGGACGGTGTCGGCGAATGGGCGACCGCCACGTGCGGCGTCGGGCGGGGCAACCGGGTCGAGTTGACGCACGAGTTGCGGTTTCCGCATTCATTGGGACTGTTGTACTCCGCATTCACCCACTATTGCGGCTTCGAGGTCGATTCGGGCGAATACAAGCTGATGGGTCTCGCCCCGTACGGAGAACCGACGTACGCCGACCTGATCCTCGAGCGGCTGGTGGACGTCAAGCCGGACGGGTCGTTGCGGCTCGACCTGTCTTATTTCAACTACTGTTACGGGCTGACGATGACATCGCCGCGGTTTCATCGGCTGTTCGGAGGTCCGCCCCGGCCGTCGGATTCGCCGATCGAGGACCGGCATCTCGACATCGCCGCCTCGATCCAGAAGGTGACCGAACAGATTCTGCTGCGAATGGCCCAGCACGTTCACGACCAAACCGGGCTGCGGCAGTTGTGCCTTGCCGGCGGAGTCGCCCTGAACTGTGTGGCGAACAGCCAGATTCTGCGGGACGGGCCGTTCGAGCAGCTTTGGATTCAACCGGCGGCGGGCGATTCGGGCGGTGCACTGGGAGCGGCGCTATTGGTCTGGCATCAATTACTCGGCCAACCCCGCACGTGTGGGGCAGCGGGGGGGGCTTCGTCGTCGGATACAGATTCGTCAACGGAAACCGCTCCGTCATCGGGCGGGACTCAGCCAATGGATGCCCAATTCGGCTCGTTGCTGGGCCCAAGTTTCTCCGTGGCGGAGGTGAGGGCGTGTCTGAAAGAGAACGGGGCTGTTTTCTACGAGCTGCCCGACGAACGCGCCGTCAGCGAACGGACCGCCCGGTTGTTGGCCGACGAAAAAGTGGTCGGCTGGATGCAGGGGCGGATGGAATTCGGCCCGCGGGCATTGGGCAGCCGCAGTATTCTGGCGGACGCCCGCAGCACGGACATGCAGCGCGTGCTCAACCTCAAGATCAAATTCCGGGAATCGTTCCGTCCGTTCGCTCCGGCGGTCCTCGATGAATGGACGGACGACTACTTCGAGATGCCTCGCGGACAGCGGAGTCCGTACATGTTGCTCGTCGCCGATGTGGCCCGTGCCCGTCGAAAGGAGATTCCCGACGACAGCGAGCCGCACGGTCTGGACAAATTGCACGTTTCCCGTTCGGAGATTCCGGCGGTCACGCATGTGGACGACTCAGCCCGCGTGCAGTCGGTGGACGACGTCCGTCACCCGAAATTCGCCGCGCTGCTGCGAGCATTTAACGAGGCGACCGGCTGTCCGCTGGTGATCAACACGAGCTTCAACGTGCGGGACGAGCCCATCGTTTGCACACCGCAGGATGCCTACGCCTGTTTTATGGCGACCGGCATGGATGCGCTGGTGATCGAATCGTTTCTCCTGCTCAAGGATGAACAACCGGATGCCGCCCGTCCGTCCGCTCCGCGCGAGCACGAGGCCCCCGCGAGCGGATGGTCGTCGGGCGGGGACACGAGCTTCGTGGAGATCCCGGACGATCCGACGCCGCGGCAACTGAGAATCTTCGGCGGGGGACTCGTCGTGATCGCCGTGGGGCTGCTCATCGTCGCGCTGGCGCTGGCGACCCGGTCGTTGGTTCTCTGGCGGACGATGGCCGCAGTGATGAGCGGATTGGCCGTTGTGTACGTCGGTTTTCCCTCACTGCGGCGGTCCATCCTGCGGACCTGGATGCAGGTGACCTATCCGCTGAGTTGGTTCGGATCGCAATTGTCGATGGCTCTTTCGTATTATCTGGTGCTGAGCCCGATCGGATTCTGCATGCGGCTGTTCGGACGAGACCCGATGCTGCGGCATGGGGACCGGGAGGCTCCGACCTATTGGTGCGATCGACAGCCGCCGCCGGAACGGGATCGATACCTGCGCCAGTTCTGATCGCGGCTGTGGCCCTTGCCAATGTGTACTCAAACACCCGGTGTCTCAAAACAGCAACAACGCGAAGAATTTGATTTCAGAGGTTTACGTCCCCAATAGTTCGCGAGATATTGAGACACCGGGTGCTTCCGCCGAAACGCGGGCGAACTCATCGTGTTATGCTTTCGTGTGATCCGTCCCCGTGATATGGAGCCGTTCCTTTGTCCGACCGACCTGACAACGAGCCACAACCGCGAGAGCAGCAGCAACAGACCGACGATCTCGGCAGCCTGGTCGAGACGCCTCAATTGGGGATCGTGGCCGAATTCTGGGGGTTCCTGAAGGACAACAAGAAATGGTGGCTGCTGCCAATCCTGCTCGCCCTGCTGCTGCTCGGTCTCCTCGCCGTGCTCAGCAGCAGCGGACTGGGGCCGTTCATCTATCCGTTCGTGTGAGCGGAGCGACCGATCAGCCGAAACTGTGATTTTTGTGTCTTCGTGTTTTTGTGGTTGAATGACGACCACCAAGGCGCGAAGGCACCAAGAGGACGAGCGAGAGATGTTTGAGCCGATTCCGGAGAGGGCGGACCGGGCCGCGCGGGAGGTTGTGGATGCGGCCTTGCAGGTCCACCGGGCACTTGGGCCGGGGCTCTTGGAGAGCGTGTATGAGGTTTGCCTGTGCCACGAGCTTGGCAAACGGAACGTGCCCTTCGAGCGACAACTCTCACTGCCGGTCGTTTACGACGGCGTGCGGCTCGATGCCGGACTCCGGCTTGACGTCCTTGTGGCCGGATACGTCGTCATCGAACTGAAGGCGGTCGAGAAACTGATCCCCCTCCACGAAGCCCAACTCCTCACCTACCTCAAACTGACCGGCCACCGCCTCGGCCTGCTCATCAACTTTAACTCCCCTCTGCTCAAGGACGGTCTCCAGAGAATCATCCACTAACACCGTCCTTTGTGCCTTCGTGTCTTTGTGGTTGAATAACGATCAACAAGACACGAAGACAGGAAGAGCGGGACGGGAGAGCGTGGTCGTGGTGCACAATTGGTAACAAGCCGCGCTGCCGTGCAATGCAGCTGAAAGCCTTCACAACGTCCTCGCCGATCCGGTGAGCGGAGTGATAAGATGTGACACCGTGTGGGGATTGTCCGCGTCCTTGTTTGAGAGTGCCGATCATGAGTGAAGCGTCAAATCCAACCTCCCGTCGGAGTTTCATCAAGACGACCGCAACGGGGTCGCTCGCGATTGCCGGGGCGGCCGGGGTCGGCGGTGTTCTGTCCGGTGCCGTGGGACGATTGGATGCGTCAGAATCAGACGCTGCACCAATCGGCGACGCCCCCATTGACGACGCCCCCACCGGCAAGGAAACCTCCACAATGACGATCGAAAAACTTCGCAGCCAACTGGTCACTTGTCTGGGCGGTCCCTGGCCGGAGCCGCCGCCGCTCAGGCCCGAACTTCGCGAGACGATTCCCGGGGATGGATACCGTATCGAGTCGCTGACCTACGAAGTCGAACCGGGGGACCGGGTACCCGCCATGCTGCTGATTCCAGACGGTGTTTCGGCGACGTCACCCGCTCCGGCGGTCGCCGTGTGGCATCAGCACGCCGGACAGTATCACCTCGGCAAGAGCGAACCGGCCGGACTGGCCGGGAACCCCATGCATCACACCGGCGCGGCGTTGGCGAAAGAGGGGTACGTGGTGCTCTGCCCCGATGCGCTCTGTTTCGAGGAGCGGCAGGACCCGGACAAGAAACTGGCCGGCGGGAATTACGAGCGGTTCGAGTTCCTTCGCTATGTCGTAAACGGCAAGTGCATGGCCTGGAAGAACATTCTCGACATGCGGCGGGCGATCGACTTGCTTTGCGAACGTCCGGAGGTCGATGCCGCGAACATCGGCTGTTATGGGCACTCGATGGGGTCGACGCACACCTGGCTGGTCGGTCCGCACGAGCCGCGGCTCAAAGCCCTCGTCGGCAACTGCTGCCTGCCGACCTACGCGGCCATTCATGGTACCAAGATTCTGCACTGCTTCCCCAATTTCGTCCCCGGTTGGCTCTCCTACGGCGACACGCCGGAGATGGCGGCGCTGGTCGCACCCCGGGCCCTGCACCTCAATCTGGGTGAAAACGACCACGGCAGCCCGATCGAATATGCGAAGGCCGGCATCCAACGGATCCAACAGGCATACGCCGCGCAAGGCGTCCCGGAGCAGTTCAGTCACTTCATCGAGCCGGACACGGGCCACGTCCTGTCCGACGAAATGTGGTCACGGACCCGAACCTTCTTCGCCCGGCATCTGCTCACAAAAACGTCTTGAACTCACCCGCCCGGTAGCGGGACCAGTAGTCTTTGAGATCGCGTCTGACCTGCGGCGTCAGGAACACGACGCCGGCGATGTTGGGGAAGGCCATGCCCAGGATCATCATGTCGGAAAAGTCGAGCACGCTGCCCAGGTTGACGACCGTGCCGATGAACACGGCGGTCACCGCCAGCACCTTGTACAGCGGGGTGCTCCGCGGGCCGAACAGGCTTTCCCAGGCCCGCTCGCCGTAGTAGCTCCATGAGATGATCGTCGAGTAAGCAAACAGCACGATCGCGATGCTCAGCACGTACGAGAAGTTTTCGATCTCGCTGTCGAACGCCTTGGCGGTCAGCGCGGCCCCCTTGAGTCCCTGTCCGACGACCCATTCGTCGTGGTCCCAAGCTCCGGTGATGAGAATCACCAGCGCGGTCATTGAGCAAACCACGATGGTGTCGATAAACGGACCGAGCATGGCGACGCAGCCTTCGCGGATCGGCTCGTCAGTCTTGGCAGCGCTGTGAGCGATCGCCGCGCTGCCCACGCCGGCTTCGTTACTGAACGCGGCCCGCTGCACTCCGACGACGAGCACGCCGAGGATTCCGCCGCCCATTGCCCGTCCGGAGAAGCAATCCGAGAAGATCGTCGCCACCAGTCCCGGCACGTCCGCCAGATGTGTGCCGATGATGTACAGGCAGGCCCCCACGTAGAGCACGCACATCGTCGGCACGACTTTCTCGGCGGCCGCTCCAATCCGTTTGATGCCGCCGATGATGACGATCGCCACGAGAGCCGCAAGCACGACGCCGAACACCGGCTTGATGATCCGCTCTGATTTCGCCAATTGGTTGGAAAGCTCTTGTCGCTGCTGCTGAAATGATCGCAATTGTGCAGTGTCGTCCGCCTCCGCTGCCTCGGTGATCTGTCGGTTGAGGTCGCTCAGAGCCTGGAGGTCGCTTCCCTGCAGCATCTGCACGACCGCCCCTCCGGACTGGTTCGCCTGAAACATGTTGCCGCCGCCGAAACTCGCCAGGATGCACATCACGGCGAAGACCACCGACAGCACCGATCCGAACGGCCCCAACCCCATTTCCCGAAGGCCGACGGACAGATACCGCATCGGTCCGCCGAGGACCGTGCCGTCCGGTTTGACGTACCGGTACTTCTGGCCCAGCGTGCATTCGACGAACTTGCTCGTCATCCCGAACAGGCCGCACAGGATCATCCAGAAGAACGCCCCCGGCCCGCCTAGCGTCATGGCGATCGTCACCCCGGCAATGTTGCCCAATCCGACCGTCGCCGAGAGGGCCGAAGCGAGCGCCTGAAAGTGGGTCACCTCGCCCGCATCATTCGGGTCGTCGTACTTGCCACGCACGACGTCGATCGCATGTCGAAACCCCCAGATATTGAAGCCCTGCATGTAAAGCGTGAAAAACACCGCCCCACATGCGAGCCACAACACGACGACCGGAATGCCGCCGACCTGTTCGGTGAGGATGTAAGAACGGTCGGGGTCGAGCGGCTGTTCGGTCGTTCTCAACGAACCGTTCTCCGCGAGCGACTCAACGAGATCGGTGCTCATCACCTGCGTGTCACTCAGCAATCCCCGTTTGGCCGTAACGCGGTGCCATTTCCCCGATTCCGCAACATGCACAAATTTCGCACCGTAGGGGATGCTCGGAGTGTCATGTGGTATTTTCACGGTCACGTACTCGACCTGACGCTCGCCGATCCGACCGATCCGGTAGTACTGATCACGACCCGCATCTTGATCACCGTCGATCAGGCGTCCCTTCGCTGAGAGCAGCTCCAAATCGTCGTCATCGAGCTGTTCGGCAGCGTACGAGCCGGAGAGGCCGTGCTTGAGGAATGGTCCTTCTCCGCCGCGGTCGCGGACGTACCGTTCGCCGCTTTCGTAGACGACGTACTGTCGCTCGGTCGTGCCTAGTCGGTAGAATAGGACTGCGTTCATCGCGTCGACGGCACGTTCAAAGACGTGATCGACCGACTCCAGAACGCTCGGCGGCGGCGGAGTGTGGAGGATCGGAGGTGCGGACGCAGCAGCCTCCTGAGCCAATCCGTCCCTGCCGAGCAGAGCGACGAGAACCGAGGAAAGTATCAGGGGGGACGTCATCCGCATTAGCAGTCTCCGAGTTCGGTTCGACCAGCGCCGTAATGCCGCGAGAGTATACTGCACAACAGGTTATGACGAAACCGGAGTGACGGGATTGGCCAGGCGGGACAGGCTGTTCCCGATTGCGGGAATTTTCGCAGGCGTCGTTGTCGAAAACATCCCGACCGCGTAGAATCGACCATTAGGGACTTTCATACCGACACCGCCACTATGCCCAATCCTGCCGACAACGCTGATCAGCAGTTCCTCTCGCGGTTGAATCGCCTGGGTGACTGCACCGTTCAGGATTTATGCGACGACCTGAGCGTAACGGCGACCGCAGTGCGGCAACGCCTGAAGCGGCTGATGACCGCAGGCTGCATCGAGCGTGACCGGGTCCCCGGCAGCCGAGGGCGGCCTTACTACATCTATCGGGTGACACCGCTCGGCATGCGACAATTGGGCGATGATTATCCGGAACTGGCACTGTTACTCTGGCGGGAACTCAAACAAATTGCAGATTCCGACATCCGAGTGCGGCTGATGACCCGGCTGCGGGACGCCCTAGTGACACGATATGGGCCGGCGGCGACCGGCCAGCCACTCGGCGAGCGATTCCTGTCCCTTCAGCAGTCGCTCGACCGGCAGGGGTTTCAGGTCGATGTCGGCGAACGGGAGCGCGGAGCGGAAACATTGCCGGTTCTGCGGGAGCACAATTGTCCGTATCACGATCTGGCCGCGGAAGATTCCTCGATCTGCGATCTCGAACAGTCGGTCTTTGAAGAACTGCTCGGCGTGCCCATGACACTGACCCAGTGCTGTCGGGATGGGGATCCCTGCTGCGAATTTGAGCCGGTGCTCATGTGACCTCCCCATGATTGGAAAAGAACCAACAGGCCGGTAAAGTGGCCGACTCATCGGCAACCGTCGGTGCTCGCGAGACAACAACCCTTTCCCTCAGCAAACGGAACACCCCATGACCTGGATCGAAGGACGATTCGAGGAAAACGTCATCACCACGACGTTGGAGCAGGCGATGAACTGGGCCCAGGAATCAAGCATCTGGCCAATGACGTTCGGCCTTGCCTGTTGTGCGATCGAAATGATGGCATCGGGAGCGAGCCGGTTCGATATCGACCGTTTCGGAGCCGGCGCCTTCCGCGCAACACCCCGTCAGGCGGATCTGATGATCGTCGCCGGCACGGTAACCTACAAGATGGCAAGCCGCGTCAAACGGCTGTACGAACAAATGCCCGACCCCAAGTACGTCATCGCGATGGGTGCCTGCACCGTCGGCGGCGGCCCGTACTTCAAATACGGCTATCACGTCGTCAAGGGGGTCGATTTGGTCGTCCCGGTCGACGTTTACGTTCCCGGCTGCCCGCCCCGCCCGGAAGCCCTGCTCGAAGGCGTGATGCGAATTCAAGACAAGATCAAAGCCCGCAAACTGACCAAAGACAGCATCCAGCAGCTTCCCGTCCCGCACCACTCCGGGCACGTGCAGGAGCCGGAAGTCGTCATCGCCTGAAATGCTGCGGGCCGAATCCTGAGGAGTTTCCCATGAGCACCGTCGCTTCAGAGCGAATGAGCCTTGACGAGTTCCACGCCCTTCCGGACGACCCGGCTGTCGATCGGATGCTGCTGTTCGGCGAGTTGGTGGAGCGACCGATGACGAAACGCAATCGCTGGCACGCTGGTTGTGAAGCTGCAATTGTACACCTTCTGGAGGCGTGGAACCGGTCCCAATCGCCGCGTCCCGGGAAAGTCTTCTCCGGTGAAGCCGGGTGCGACCTGCCAGTTGTCGATTCCGGCGTGGGAATCGACGTCGCGTTTTTCAGCAACGACGTACTCGATGCACAGGACGAAGAGTCCCCATACATCGTCGGACCGCCCGTTCTCGCTGTCGAAATCCTCTCGTTGTCGGATACCGTTGAGGACCTTCACAAGAAGGTCAAAGCCTACCTCCAAGCCGGCGTTAAGCTGGTCTGGGTTGTCGACCCCTACGACCGGACGGTCACGGTCCATCGCCCGTCCAAGCCACCTGAGATGCTGGTCACCGGACAGGCAATCGAAGGAGGTTCGGACGTTCCGGGGCTTAGCGTGGCCATCGATGAGACTTTCGAGTGAGGCTCACCACGCCTCCTGAAGCCTGTTCAAGAGAGAAATGAGATAACGATTACATGTCCAGCCTGTTGAAGATCGACAACCTGCACGTCAACGTCGGAGATACGGAGATTCTCAAGGGAGTGAATCTGGAGATCCGGCAGGGGGAAATCCACGCCCTGATGGGACCGAACGGCTCCGGCAAGAGCACGCTGGCTTACGCCCTCGTCGGACATCCAAAGTACGAGATCACCCAAGGCACGGTCACCGTCGACGGAACCGACCTGGCGGACCTCGACCCCACCCAGCGGGCGCGGCTGGGTCTGTTCCTTGCCTTCCAGTACCCGGTCACCATCCCGGGCGTCAAAGTGGCCGACTTTCTGCGGCACGCGATGACCAACGTCCGCAACCCGGACCGCAAGGAGGGGGAGGAACTCATGCCAATGCGCGAGTTCCGCACCGAACTGCGGGACACGATGAAAGAACTCGACATCGACGCGGAGTTCGCCCGCCGTTACCTCAACGACGGCTTCTCCGGCGGCGAGAAGAAGCGAATGGAGATTCTCCAACTCGCCCTGCTGAAACCGAAATTCGCGATTCTCGATGAGACGGACAGCGGCCTCGACAGCGATGCGGTCCGCGTGGTCAGCGAAGGGCTCGCCAAGCTCTCCGGACCCGAGATGGGCGTGCTGATCATCACCCACCACGAACGGCTGCTCGAATACAATATCCCCCAGTTCACGCATGTTATGCTGGCGGGCCGCATCGTCGAGACCGGTGACGCGGCCCTGGCCCACGAACTGCACGCCAACGGCTACGCCGGCATCCGCGAGCGGCACCCCGACGCTGCTGCCGAAGAGCAAGTAGCCCAGACGCAGGACACTGCAGGCGCCGGCACCTGAAAACACTGACTTGCTCACGCAACTTGTGACGACCTGAACACTCTGATCGGAGATCAAATATGTCGACCGCAGAAATCCTCACGCCGGAAACCGAAGACGTCTCTGTCGGGGACTACCAGTTCGGCTTTCACGACCCGACCGACAAGTACGCCTTCACCTCTCGCAAGGGGATCGACCGCGAGATGGTGACGCAAATCTCAGAGATGAAGAACGAGCCCGGCTGGATGACCGACTTCCGACTGCGGTCGTTCGAGATCTTCCAGGAGAAGCCGATGCCCACGTGGGGCGGCGACATGTCCGGCATCGACTTTCAGAACATCTTCTACTACGTCAAAGCGTCCGATAAACAGGAGAAGTCCTGGGACGATGTCCCCGAGGACATTCGTAGGACATACGAGAAACTCGGCATCCCCGAAGCCGAACAAAAATACCTCTCCGGCGTGAAGGCGCAGTACGAATCGGAAGTGGTCTACGGCTCGCTGCAGGAGGACCTCGCCAAACAGGGCGTGCTGTTCACCGACACGGACTCCGCCCTCCGAGAGCATCCGGACATCTTCCGGGAGTACTTCGGCACGATCATCCCGCCCCACGACAACAAATTCGCGGCTCTCAACTCGGCCGTCTGGTCGGGAGGATCGTTCATCTACGTCCCGCCCGGCGTGCACATCGACTTCCCCTTGCAGGCCTACTTCCGCATCAACACCGAAAACATGGGTCAGTTCGAGCGGACGCTCATCATTATGGATGAAGGGTCCAGCGCCCACTACGTCGAAGGCTGCACCGCGCCGACCTACTCTTCCGACTCACTGCACTCGGCGGTCGTCGAAATCATCGTCAAGAAGGAAGGCCGCTTCCGTTACACGACGATCCAGAACTGGTCCAACAACGTCTACAATCTCGTCACCAAGCGGGCGATGGCCTATCAGGACGCGCTCATGGAATGGGTCGACGGCAACCTCGGCTCCAAGCTGACGATGAAGTACCCGGCCATCTATCTGATGGAGCCGGGTGCCCGCGGCGAGACGCTGTCAATCGCCTTTGCCGGAGAAGGGCAGCACCAGGACGCGGGCGCGAAGATGGTGCACTGCGCCCCGCACACCTCCAGCCGCGTGATCTCCAAGTCGATCAGCAAGGACGGCGGCCGCGCAGGGTATCGCGGCCTCGTCAAGGTTCAGAACGGCGCCACCGACTGCAAGTCCAACGTCGTCTGCGACGCACTGATCCTCGACCCGGAAAGCCGCTCCGACACGTACCCCTACATCGAGGTCGAAGAGCAGGACGTCGCGATGGAGCACGAAGCGAGCGTCTCCAAAATCGGCGAAGAGCAACTGCTCTACCTCATGTCCCGCGGCCTGACCGAAGCGGAAGCCTCCGCCATGATCGTCACCGGCTTCATCGAACCGCTGGTGAAGGAACTCCCCATGGAATACGCCGTCGAGATGAACCGCCTGATCGAACTACAGATGGAAGGCAGCGTGGGGTAAGCTTAGTTGTCCGTTGAGTCTTCGCTTTGCTCCCGCTGGCGACGGCGGATCAAGGCGACTAATTCTCTGAACGTTTTGATGCCGCCGAGGTCGTCTTCGTCGAGCAGATGCCCCCACTTTTCTTCGATGCTCAGCATGACTTCGACGACATCAAGGGAGTCGCTAGCAAAGTCTCGCTCCAACGTTTCCAAATCAATCTCTGTGAATGGGACGTTCAAAGAAACTGCGAAGTGGTTCTTGAATTCCCACAGAAGACTGCCGCACGCGGGGCAGAGAGTGTCACCGGCATCAGCGACCTCCACCGATGCAACTTCCCCGCAGATCTGACACCGCAACGGGTCACCCTCCGGTGTGCGTGATGAGATGGGCATCACGGTGTCCTCGCATTGTGGGACTGGTGTATAATCGGCGTGCATGAGTTTCTCATCGACGTTACCGACTCGAGGCCGTCCCGCCGATGTCCACCGCTGCTATCAAACGCTATTCCGTTGCAGAATACCTCGCCATCGAGCGCGAAAGCGATGTCAAACACGAGTTCTTTGATGGCGAGCTGTTCGCAATGGCGGGCGGGAGCCGGGCGCATAATCTGCTCTCGCTCAACATGGCCGCCGAGTTGAGGGATGCTCTCAAGCATTCTCCGTGCGAGGTGTATCCCAGCGACATGCGTGTGGAGTTGCCGACCGGGCTGTACGCCTATCCGGATGTCAGTGTTGTCTGCTCCGAGCCGCGGTTCGAAGGAGACCGGCAGGACGTGCTGCTGAATCCGCTGGTGATTGTGGAGGTTCTTTCTCCCTCGACGGAAGCCTACGACCGGGGAACGAAATTCGAGCACTACGGCCGGTTGCCGTCGCTGAGAGAATACGTCCTTGTGTCCCAGGACCGGGTGAACGTTGAGCATTTTTCGCGAAGCAGTGCGGACGAAGATTGGGTGTTCACACGGTCGACCGGGACCGACACGACGACTCGCTTCGCTGCCATCGACCGGGCCTTGGCGCTGTCGGGCATCTACGCCAAAGTGGAACTCGACAGCATAGGCGCGGCAGCAGCGCCGCCGCCACGCAACAACGAATCCCGGCCCAGGTGACGCGGGCGGCAGGCGGGGCGGGGATGGTTTGGCGGCCGCAGGTGGCCCCGCCGGTGCAAGGGCAGCTGCAGTCCGTTGCTGCGGCCAAGCGGAAGGCCGCCAATCGGCGACTGCCCGCGGATTGTCTCGGAAATCCGTCGCACGCTTCCCCCGATGGTGCATAGAATAGAATGAGGAACGAGCAGAGACTTGGCAACCACGTTGTTCCGGAGAGGAAACCGTCGAGATTCGTCATGACAGAGGTGCGAAACTGAGATGCCAACGTATGTGTATGAGGTTGTTCAACCTGACGGCCAACCGGGTGATCAGTTTGAGGTCGTGCAGCCGATTAGCGAGGCTCCGCTGACGGAGCATCCCGAAACGGGAGAGCCAGTGCGGCGCGTCATTCAGCCGGTGTTCATCGGCGGGAAATGGACGGAATCGTCAATGCACCGCCGCATGAAGGACGACAAGAAACTCGACCGCCTCGGTTTCACGAAGTATGTCAAATCGGGCGACGGAGTCTACGAGAAGCGCGCCGGCAAGGGGCCGAACGTGATTAGCCGGGATGCGCCGATCAAGCCGCAGGACCTGAAGTAGGGCGGGGGCGGTTCAGTTTCGACTTCGAGTCGGTCGCCGGAGATGGGGGTGAGAATCGCCGGCGCAGACGGCATAACCGGAACTCGCCGCAAAGTCCCTTCCGGAGAGTCAGCAGGAACGCCAAGTTGTCGCGGCGCAGGCGTCCCCCGTGTGACGATGCTACCGATGGCGGAGTCTGATTGCTCTGCGACTGAGCCTCATCGCCAGTGACGGACGGGACTTCATGCAGGCGACTGTTCGAGACGCGATGTCGACCGACGTGGTGGCGGCGACGTGCCACACGAGCATCACCGATGCCGAACGCCTGCTTATTTCGCACGGCGTGGATGAGCTGTTCATCATTGATGACCGGGGCCTGCTGTGCGGCATCGTGCCGGACTACGAACTGCTCAAACGGCGGCTGTCTCCGTGCACCGACCAAAAAACCGTGGAGGCGATCATGTCTCGGCGGTTCCTGGTAATCGGTGCCGATTCCCCGCTGACTGTTGCCGGTCGGTACCTTCGGGAGCATGTCCATCGGCGGCTGGCGGTCGTGGAGGAGCGGCGGCTCGTCGGCCAACTGACACGCCGCGCGGCCCTCAAGTGGCTGATGTCACACCAGGAAACATCGCCCTGTGCCGAGGATCCCACAGAGCCGGCCGGGGCGGGGCAGAATCAAACGACCGCAAAGGGCGCATCGCGGGCGCGCCCCACAGTCAGGTCGCCGACCGCACCTCCTGTCTTGTCGACGACCTCCGCGGCACTTTCAACGCGTGTGTGATGGCCTCCGTGCGTCGCGGACGCCGGCACGCTCGCCGACATTCAGCATCGGCTCAAACGTTCTTGCGGTGGATAACAAATCCGGGGACGCTCAACCGGACCGTATAGAGCGTTTTCCCGGCGGTGACGAAGAGCGTCTTGAGGTCGTCCCCGCCGAAGGTCACGTTGGTGAGCACATCTTCGGGGATCGGAATGCGGCCCTGCACGTCGCCGGACGGCGTGATGATCCAGATTCCGGGCGGGACGTCGGTCGTTTCGTGGGGGCCTCTCGGACGGGCGATTCCCGCTGCAATCCACAGGTTGCCCTGCTGGTCGACCGCCATCCCGTCACCGCCGCGCCCGGGGGAAAAATCGTAGACGACCCGCTGGCTACTGAGCGTACCGTCGTCCGCCAAATCGAAGCTCCAGATCTTGCGGTTGCCGACGACGACCGGGCAACTGTCAACCAGATAAAGCGTCCGCTCATCGGGGCTGATGGCGATGCCATTGGGCCGCTGAATTTGCGGCTGTGTGATCGCCTCGGTGACATCGCCGTCCGGATCAATGCGATAGACCGAATCTCGCGTTAGTTCCATCCACGACCGGTCGCCGTAACACGGGTCGGTGAAGAACAGGAATCCATTCGAACCGGCAGCAATGTCGTTGGGCGCGTTGTAGCGTCTCCCTTCAAAGCGGTCGGTGAGGACCTCGACCCGGCCGGTCGCCATGTCAGTTCGCGTAATGCGGCGATGTCCGTCGTTCTCGCCGAATTCGTTGCCTTCGCAGGCGAGAAGCCGTCCCTGCGGGTCGAACAGCAGTCCGTTCGCGCGACCGCTGGGTGTCCGCCACACAGCCGTGCGACCGGTCTGTGAATCGAACCGCATGATGCGGTTGTTCGCGATGTCGCTGAAATACACCATTCCATCGGCTGTCGCCGCCGGTCCTTCCGTAAACGCGACAGCCGTTGCCGGCGAGACGGCTTCTTCGTCGACAAAGGCGTCCGGCAGCGGAACGGCGTGATGGTCCATGAAGGCGTCCGTCATCGTTGTCGGGAGATGTCCTGCTGTCATCGCAGGAATGGCGCCGATGCGGCGTGTCCGGAGCGTCCCCACGGATGTCCGGTCAGGAAGCGGCCTGTCCCAGGCAGCCCCGGTTAGAGGACTTTGGTGAACCCGGGGACGGGAATCGGATACTCACCCTTTTCGTTGGGAGTTGTGGGAGGCAAGGCATTCCATGCATACTCCTCGGGACGCAGGCTCTTTTCGGAATTGAGCGCCTGCTCCCAGGAGATCTCCTTGCCGGAATACGTACACATACGGCCCAAGATGGCGACGAGCGTACTCTTGGCTCCCATCTCGGCTTCATTGTACGACAGGTCGGCACGAATGGCCGCATGCAGGTCGTTGTGCTCGACCTGATAGGCGTCGTCCACTTCCCCTTTCCAGGCGTAACTGGACCCGTCAGTGCTGGCCAGATTCATCTTGCGGCCGTTGGTGAGGTCCGCCGTGCCCTTGGATCCGTGGGCATGCTCGGTGACGCTGTTCCAGCAGTTGCGAATGTGCCGGCATTGGCTGAACATTTTGGTTCCGTCGGCGAAGGTGTACTCAACCGCGTGATGGTCGAAGATCTCACCATAGCGCTTGTCCGTGCGGACTTGCCGTCCGCCCATGCCTGCTGCCCGGACGGGATAGGCATCCTTGATCCAGCAGCCGACGTCCAAATTGTGGATGTGCTGCTCGACGATATGGTCGCCGCACAGCCAGTTGTAGTAGTACCAGTTGCGCATCTGGTACTCCATTTCCGTAGCAACCTCTTCGCGCGTCTTCCGCGGCTCCCAGACGCCTCCGCCGTTCCAGTACACGCGGAGGGCGATGATGTTGCCGATCGCTCCGTCTTGAAGACGCTGCACCATGTCGATGTAGGTGTTCTTATGATGCCGCTGCAATCCGACCCCCACCTTAAGGTTCTGCTCCTTCGCCTTTTGCGCGGCGGCCAGAACCTGGCGAATGCCGGGGCCGTCGACGCCGACCGGCTTCTCCATGAACACATGTTTTCCGGCCGCGACGGCTGCTTCAAAGTGAATCGGACGGAAACCGGGAGGGGTGGCGAAGATCACCAGGTCGATGTCTTGTTCGAGCACCTTCTGATAGGCGTCGAAGCCGGAGAACCGGCGTTCTTCCGGCACGTCAACGATCGCAGTTTCGTCTCCTTCGACCTTCTTGGTGACCTGTTTCAGGCTTCGCTCCAGTTGGTCGGCGAACGCATCCCCCATTGCGACCAGTTTGACGTTGCCCGGAGCGGAAAGCGTTTGTGCGACCGCACCACTGCCCCGACCGCCGCAGCCGACCAACCCCACCCGGATCGTGTCATCGCCAGCCGCGTAGGCCTGCGTCGAGAGGGTGCTGACGAGACCGGCTCCCAGAGCGGCGGCCGAGGACGTGCGGAGAAAATCGCGGCGAGACGAGTCAGTCATGTCAGGCTCCTGGCGGGTGATGTCGTGAATGAAACAGGGTCATGATGAACGAGGAGGGTTCCTCGTTCCCAAACTCCGGTTTGGGAACGCACTTTGCGAAACTCTGTCTCGCAGCCAGCAAAGCAGAGCTTTGCGGGGTCTGTGTTCCCAAGCTGGAGTTTGGGAACAAGTGGTCAGTCCTTCCGTAGTTCATCGGGGATATCAGGGTACAGCACCAGCTTCTGAATCTCCTCCTCACTGGGAGGATTGAGCGGACGAATAATTCGGAAACCGGTGAAGACGGCGTCGGTATGATACCACATGCTCTGTGGAAGTTGGGGGTCCTGGATTTTCCAGTCGGGGTCCGACTTTTCGCGGGCCGCACTGCGGAGCAGTTCCGGCTCGTCGTACCAGGAACCGCCACGGACGACGCGAGGGTAAAGTGTCGCCGGCACGGCCAGGGGAAAGACGGCGGCCACCTTGGGGTCGAACCGTTGATAGAAGTCTCCGACATACTGGTCGAGGCACCATTCCATGACATTGCCGTGCATGTCATACAGGCCCCAGGGGTTGGGCTTCTTGAGGCCGACTTTCTGGTAGTTCACCTCGCGGTCGTCCCCCACATTGCCGAAGTACCACGCGTACTCACCGAGCTGCGCCGGGTCATCGCCGAACGAATAGGCAGTGGTCGTTCCCGCGCGGCAGGCGTACTCCCATTCTGCTTCGGTCGGCAGCCGATAGTACTGCCCGGTTCGTTTCGTGAGCCATTTGCAGTACATCTTCGCGCCGAGTTGCGTCATACAGATGGCGGGATAGCCATCGTGGCCGCTACCGAACGTCATGTCGGTGTACTCAGTCGTCGGCCGGGTGACGGCATCGGCGAGTTTGTCGACATCATTCGCCTGGCGGCCGAACAGTTTCCGACGCTGAATGTCCAGATTCGTCCGATAGGTGTCGTATTCGTCCCACGTGACCTCGTACTTCCCCATCCAGAACGGTTCAACCTTTACGAGGTGCTGTGGTCCTTCGTCCTTCGTGCGTTCCGGCTCGTCGGGCGGGCTGCCCATCAGGAAGGTTCCCCCCGGAATGGGCAGCATGTCAAACGCGAAGTCGGTGTCGCGAAGCGATTGCTTGTATGGCTTCATCTCCGCTTCGGTTTTGGCGACGCTGTCCGGGTCGCGGAGATAGGGGTCCTTGGGATCAGGCTCGCCGCCGTGGGCAGGCTCACCGACTCCATGCAGGGAACCGAAGAAAAAGCCCATGACAATGGCAAGTTTGAGACCGAAAAATCGTTGCGACATAGTCAGCCAACCAAATACGCTAGGAGAACGGTGTGGGACGATCGGATGGGGAATCATTTCGGGGAGGGAGAACGGATGACAGACGGACGGCTTTTTGCGGTGCTCCTGGGGGCCTGGTGGACAGGCCTTTGCCTGGCCGCGTCGCCCTGTCGCGCGACCGGGCCGCTCGCAATCGAGCCGAGCAGGACCAAGCCGGTTGCCGAGCATTTGCAGGAGAGCCGGCTTGAGCGGTTTGAATTCCTGCAAATCCGCATGGCCGTTCCCGTTCGTATTACAGTATATGCCCGCGACGAACCGTCCGCAAATCAGGCCGCACAGGCCGCCTATGCCCGCATCAAACGGATCGACCGACTGCTGAGCCATTACGACCCGGACAGCGAACTATCACACCTCGGCCGGGACTATGTTCCGATGACTCCGGAGAAGGTGAGCGAGGAGCTATTCACCGTGCTGTCGGCCGCCGGGCGAGTTTCCACACAGAGCGACGGGGCGTTCGATGTGACCGTCGGCCCGTTGATGGATCTGTGGCGAAAATCCCGCCGAAGCAAGCATCTGCCCGCCACGCCGGAGCTTGATGCCGCCCTGCAGCTCGTCGGTTACCAGGACATCCGGCTCGATCCGCAGTCCCGGTCTGTTTCGTTCGTAAAAGCCGGAATGCGGCTCGATCTCGGCGGCATCGCGAAAGGCTACGCAGCCGATGAAGCCCTGCGGGTGCTCAACGAGCACGGGATCGAGCGGGCGTTGATTGACGCGGGAGGAGACATTGTCGCCGGCGGTCCGCCGCCGGGTACGGACGGATGGCGGATTGGGATCGCCCCGCTTGGTGCCCCGGACGGCGAGCCGCAGCGTTTTCTCTCCCTCCACAATTCGGCGGTCGCCACCTCGGGAGACGCCTCCCAGTACGTCGAGATCGACGGCATCCGTTATTCGCACATCCTCGACCCTCGCACGGGTCTCGGGCTGACGGCTCGCAGCAGCGTGACCGTCGTCGCGCGGGATGGCATCACCGCAGACAGTTGGGCATCGGCGGTCAGCGTCCTGGGACCGGAACGGGGTCTCAAGGTTCTCTGCGATGTCCCCGGCGCGCAGGCGCTGATCCTCGTGCGTGGCCCGAACGGCGTCCGCAAGCGGGAGTCAGACGGGTTCCGCAAACTTGAAGGGGCCACGCCCCTTCCTCCGTCGCGCGTGTCCCCGAAACGCGAACGCCGACCGAACACGCCGTCACGACGTTGACGGATGGCGTCATGCCCGCATTTTCGGACGGATGCCCGTTTCGGTCCCTCAAGTATTCGGGGTTTCTTTGACATCTCCGTTCAGTGACGTAGGCTTTCCCACTTGGCACAGTCACAACAGTGAATCGCTCAGGATGGCTGGCGATTCGCGACCGCAGGGGGAGTCTGGATCATGAATGTCATCCGCCAGTTTCTGACGAACGAAGAAGCGGCCACTGCCGTCGAGTACGCGGTCATGCTGGCCCTGATCATCGGCGTGATGACCGCGACAATTCGTTCGCTCGGCGGCACAGTGGCCGGCATGTGGTCGAACACCGACACGGAACTCACGGCCCACGGGTTCTGAACCGTTGCGGGCTCATCGCCTTTCCATAGACCCACGCAGTTTGCGGGGCCCGCTCCTCCATCGCTGCCGCCACCGCCGGAGCAATTCCCGCCGCGTCGCTTGACGCTGCGCTCGTCATTCGCGCAGATCGGGTCTCACCGCAGTGACGTCTCGCATACGCAGCACGGGCGAATCGAATGCCGGCTTCATTCATCGGCTTGGGAGGCAACACCGGAGACGTCTTCGAGGCGATGCAGCGGGGGCTGTTTCAGTTGCATCTCGTCGCGGGCATCAGAGTGTGCGGAATCAGCCCCGTCTACGAGACCGCACCGGTGGGACCGGCAAGGGACACGGTTTTTCTCAACGCAGTCGCGCGGCTGGAATGTGATCTGTCGCCACGTGAACTGCTCAGTCAGTTGCAAATCGTTGAAGACCGCCTGGGGCGCATCCGCGACTCCCGCTGGGGACCCCGGCCGTTGGACTTGGATTTGCTGCTGCACGGCAATTCCATTCTCGCCAGTCCGGAGTTAACGGTTCCGCATCCGCACCTGTGGTATCGCCGGTTCGTCCTCGACCCACTGTGCGACATCGCCGCTGACGTCGCTCATCCCTGTCGCGACGATACCATCGGCGGTCTTCGCGAGCTTCTTCGGCTCCGCCCGTTCCCGGTCGCGATCGTGGGGGCCTCCGTACAGCAGCGGAGCGCGCTGGCCGCGCATCTTGGGTCGCGATTCCCGGAAGCGACCGTCACAGTCGATGCGCCGCCCGATTCTGAGGTGCCGACAACTTCTCAGTCTCCCGGATCTCCGCTTCCCGGTGCTCGATCACCAAGCGCAATCACACTGGATGCCGCGAGAGGACAGGGTGAGAGTAAGCGGGGTGAGGGCGGGAAACGGAGAAACGCATCAGCCGCGAGGTACTCCGTCGATCCGGCACGCTCGCGGCAGGTGTGTCTGAGCGACCTTCCCGGTTCGATGTTCGAGGCGGCCGAGTCGGTTTTGACAACCGTTCTGGATGAGCCGACCCGTCACAATCGGCCGCTGCGAAGGATGCCGTAGATCAGCCACAGGCCCAGGAACCCGGAAAGCACAAACACCGGAACCGTCACCCAGGAGGAAGTCGTGCCGGGGCGAATGATCAGTGCGGAGGCGACGATCAGTGCGGCGGTGACCAATCCGACCACGACCCGGTTGCTCGACCGGTCGAACTCGGTGATCAGTTTTTCGAGTCCGCGATGTTCGAGCTGCACTTTGAGGTCATCGTGGCTGAGCTTTCGGAGCGTCGCCCCCAGTTGAATCGGCAGGTCGTGGGCCGCCAGCAGCAGCGTCTTGAGATCGGCGAAGGACCGGTCGACCAGTCGCCTGGGGCTGTAGCGATCCCGGACCAGTTGTTGGATGTAGGGCGCGAATTCCTCCGCCAGATTGAAGTGCGGATCGAGTTCGCGGCCCAGTCCCTCCAACGTGACGAACATGCGAATCAGCAGCATGAGATCGGGCGGGCAACGCAGCCCATGATTGGCCAGAATGCCCACGAAATCCGTGAGCATGCGTCCGACATTGAGTTGGTCCAACGGCAGCCCGTAATGGTTTTCGACAAAGTCCCGGACGTCGGCCCGTAAGAGCAGATCGTCGATCGTCCGGCTGGGACGGCCGACGGCACGAATCACCGCCACGCACCGCGAGACGTTCTGCCGTTCGACCGCCAGAAACAGGTCGATCAACTGCTCCCGCTTGCTTTCGTCGATCAGGCCGACCATACCGAAGTCCAGCAGGCCGATTGAACCGTCCGGCATCACGCGGATATTGCCGGGATGCGGATCTCCATGAAAGGTGCCGAACTCGAACACCTGTTTCAGAAAGATTTGTGCGCCGTTCGACGCCAATTGCGAGCGGGAGATTTGACAGCGGGCGATCGCCTCGAAATCGTCAGCGCGGCAGCCGTCGAGAAACTCCATCGTCAGGACGGCATCGGTCGTCAGGTCGTCAAAGACTCGTGGGACGCGCAGCGTCGCATCGTCCTTGAAGAGCCGGCGAAACTCCTCGATCGTCCGTCCCTCCCGCCGATAGTTCAACTCGCGACGAATCGTGCGCGAGAAATATTTGACCAGTCCCACGGGGTCGAAGATGGCGGATTCCGGAATGTGCCGTTCCATGAGGATGGCGAGATCAGTCATCAGGGCGAGGTCCCGCTCGACGTCGCGCACAGCATTGGGACGGCGAATCTTAACCGCCACGGGCGTGCCCTCGTGGAGCACCGCGCGATGCACTTGTCCCAGCGACGCGGCGGCGACCGGCTCGTGGCCGAACTCGGCAAACAGCGTCCCCACCGACCCGTGCAGCTCCTGCTCAATCAGAGAGACCGCGACATCGGAATCGAACGGCGGCACCTGTTCCTGCAGATTGGCCAGTTCGTCGATGATGTCTTGCGGGATCAAGTCGGGCCGCGTACTGATCACCTGCCCGAACTTGATGAAGGTCGGCCCCAGGTCTTCGAGCGCCAACCGAATCCGCTTGGCCGTCGTAATGTCCGGAGCCAGGGATTCGGCCTGACGCAGGATGACCCGCTTTCCCCACTGCAGGTACTTGCGCAGGCGCATCCGTTCGACGAGATCGCCGAATCCATGATTGAGCAACACCGTCGCGATTTCGCGGCTGCGACCAAGGTTCCGGAGGAAGCGAAACGGGCTGGGTTCCAAGGAGGTCTCCCGGTCGGTTCGGCGGAGTGCGATCTGGGCAGCGGCATCAAACTGGGCATGGTGATCAGCAGCAGCCGTTTGTCAACACACCGGCCCAGATTCCCTTCCACAGGGTGCAGCCGCCGATTGTAGCACGATTGTCGCACGCTCAGGGCGTGCGAATTCTTCGGTAGTGACACCCGGTGTTTCATCATGTCGAGAAACGGTGAGGACATGAGCCGCCAAAATCAGGCACTTCGCGTCCTTGCTGGTTCGAGACACCGGGTGTTTGGTCGCACGTTGGGAAAAAAACACAACGTCTCAGGGCTCTGTTTCGGAGGCACGTCATCAATCGGCATGGTATCCTGTGATGATGAGAATCGCGTCACTGCTCCTGATCACCGTCTCCGGCATTGCGGCGTATGCCGAGCCGACGCCTGCGCCGGTTGAGTGGCAACCGGACACGATCGACGTCCTCCCCGCCGACGTCCGGCTGAGCGGCCTGTCCAACCGCCAGCAACTGCTCATCACCGGTCGCCAAGGAGAAGACGTCGTCGATCTGACCCGCGACGTCCGGTATGCCGTCGAGACGCCGGAGATCGTCCGCATCACCGAAACCGGCGTCATTGAGGTGAAAGCCGAAGGCCGCACGATCATCCGCATCGAAGGCCGCGGCTTGCCGGCGTCGGTGACGGTCGAAGTAAGCAACCTCTCCGAAGGGGACGCTCTCGATTTCGAGCGGGACATTCAGCCGATCCTCGGCCGTCGCGGCTGCAATGCGGGAGCCTGTCACGGCAAGCAGCGGGGACAGAACGGGTTTCAACTCTCGTTGCTCGGCTTCGACCCGGACTTTGATCACGATGCGTTGGTTAAGGAAGCGCGCGGCCGCCGGGTGTTCTTTGCTGCCCCGGAGGCGAGCCTGCTGTTGACCAAACCGACCGGCGTCGATCCCCACGGCGGCGGCGTGCGGCTTGAAATGGGCGGCGGTGAGTACGAGTTGCTCCGCCGCTGGATTGTGCAGGGGGCCCCTCGTCGGCAACCGGACACGCCCACGCTGGTCAGCGTCACCGTCGAGCCGACATCGCGGGTCATGCCCTCCGGCGACGGGCAGCAATTGCTGATCACCGCGCATTACAGCGACGATTCGACACGGGATGTCACCCATCTGGCAACGTTCCAGTCCAACGAAAGTGCGGTCGCGGGGGTTACCGAGAGCGGACTGGTCACCGCCGAAAACATCACTGGAGAGACGGCCGTCATGGCGCGGTATCAGGGTTTCTTCGCCGTGTTCACCGCATCGGTCCCGCTACCGGGGGACCTGCCGGCCGGCTACTACAACAATCTGCCTCGCCGCAACTTTGTGGATGAGCATGTTTACAACGGTCTGCAGCGACTGGCGCTCGGCGTCTCCGACCCTGCTCCGGACCACAAGTTTTTGCGGCGGGCGTACGTCGACATCATCGGCCGCGTGCCGACTGTTCAAGAAACCCGCGCTTTTCTCGACGACCCCTCGCCCGAAAAGCGGGACCAACTGATCGATCACCTCCTCGCACAACCGGAGTATGCGGAGCACTGGGCGAACAAGTGGGCCGACCTGTTGCGGCCGAATCCGTATCGCGTCGGCATTAAGACGGTGCTCAACTACGACAATTGGATTCGCGACGCCTTCCGTAAGAACAAGCCATACGACCAGTTTGTCCGTGAGCTGATCACGGCCGAAGGGAGTACATGGAAGGACGGGCATGTGACGCTGTTTCGCGACCGGCGAAGCCCGGACGAGATCACGACGATCGTCAGTCAGTTGTTTCTCGGCATCCGGCTGGAGTGCGCCAAGTGTCACCATCATCCGTTTGAAGTCTGGGGACAGGACGACTTCTATTCATTTGCCGCGTTCTTCGCCAAGGTGGGCCGCAAAGGGACCGGCCTGTCGACGCCCATCTCCGGGTCGGAGGAGATGATCTACGCGGGCAGCAGCGGCGGCGTGCGGCATCCGCTCACTGGTGAACTCATGCAGCCGCGGCCATTGTTCGGCGGGCCGTCCGAATCCGAAACAGCGCCTGAATCGCAATCCGGCACCGATCCGCGAGACGACCTTGCCGACTGGCTGACGTCGAAGGACAACCCGTTCTTTGCGCAGACGATGGCCAACCGTGTGTGGGCCGACCTGATGGGACGCGGGCTTGTCGAACCGGTCGACGACCTGCGGGCGACCAATCCGCCGACGAACGCGGCTCTGCTCGAAGCGCTCGGCAACGATTTCGCCGAATCGGGCTTCGACATCAAACATCTGATCCGCAGCATCACGACGTCCTCCGTCTATGGTCTGAGTTCGCTGCCGAGCGACCGCAACGTCGTCGACACGCGCAACTTCTCCCGGCATTACCGGCAGCGGCTGCGTGCCGAAGTGCTCGCCGATTCGTGGTGCCAGATCGTCGGCATTCCCCAGGACTACCCCGGCATGCCGCCCGGCTCATCGGCGAAGGAACTGTGGACGCACCGCGTCAAATCGCAGTTTCTCGACACGTTCGGCCGGCCCGACCCGAACCAGGACCCGCCCTGCGAACGAACGACGGACACAACGGTTGTGCAGGCACTCCACTTGATGAATTCCAGGGAACTGCACAGCAAACTGCTCGACGACGCGAGTTGGGCCCGCCAGCTTGCCGAGAGTAACCGGACGCCGGAACAAATTGTCGAGGAGGTCTATCTGGCCGTCTATTCTCGACGTCCTGATGAAGAGGAATTGCAAATCACACTCGATTTATACAACAATGAGGGCGCCGATCGGCGCGCCGCCACCGAAGACCTCCTCTGGGCCCTCCTGAACACGCCGGAGTTCGTCTTCGAAGACTGAAACGCCGGTTCCCTGCCGCGACCTCTTGCCTAAATATCGCTCCCGCCAACGTGAACCTCCCGGAGCCTGCCCATGAGCCGCTATCGCAACTGCGAGGGTGTCAGCCGCCGCTGCTGTCTCAAACTCGGCTTGGGAGGACTGTTCGGAACCGGACTGGTGGACACGCTCCGATTGGCGGGACAGGCGTCCGGGACGTCCCCCGAGCCGCAGGCGACCAGTTGCATCCTGGTGTGGCTCGACGGCGGTCCCACGCACTACGAGACCTTCGACCCCAAACCGCTTGCCCCTACGGAGATTCGCGGGGAGTTTCATCCGATTGAGACGAAGGTGCCCGGCATCTCCTTCTCGGAGCATCTCACGCGTCTCGCCGCGATCGCGGACAAGTTCTCGGTGATTCGCTCGATCCGCCACAACCAAGGAAATCACGGCGCGGGCAACCATTACATGATGACCGGTGCGCCGCCGCGCATCCCGGTCGGCTGCGGCTCGTTCGTCAGTTTTCACCCCAGCCTCGGTTCGACGACCGCCTATTTCCGCAGCCAGCAAAACGGACTGCCGTCCTACTTCTCGATGCCCGCCATGACCCGATCCGGCGGACCCAACTTCCTCGGTGCCAAATACGCTCCGTTCGTCGTACCGGATGACCCCAACAAAGACGACTTCCGCGTCCGCGACGTTTCCCTGCCGGGGGAATTGGAGATGTCCCGTTTCGACCATCGCCGCGATCTGCGGGCAGCGATCGACCGGCTGCCCCGGATCAACGAGCCGGTCGCCGGCGATCCGGTGGTCGCGTTGGACGGATATTACGAGCAAGGGTACACGCTCGTGTCCTCTCCGGAGGCTCAAGCCGCATTCGACATCCATCAGGAAGACGCCAAAGTCCGCGACGCCTACGGTCGCAATTCATTCGGCCAGCGGGCGCTATTGGCGCGGAGGCTCGTCGAGGCGGGCGTCCCCTTCATCACACTGTCCGAAGGGGGTTGGGATCACCACGTCAGTCTGTTCGGTGCCTGCCGCAAGCGGCTGCCGACGTTTGATCAGACGATTGCCACGTTGATCGAGGACCTGGATGAGCGCGGACGTCTCGATTCCACGCTTGTGCTCGTGCTCGGCGAGTTTGGCCGCACCCCCAAGATCAATGTCCGTGGCGGTCGTGACCATTGGTCCAACGCGATGTCCGTGCTTGTCGCTGGTGGAGGAACCCCCGGCGGTCAAATCATCGGTGCCACCGATCCCCAAGGGTACTCGGCGGTCGACCGGGTGCTCTCGCCGGAGAATTTCGCCTCCACGGTGTATTCCAAACTCGGCATCGACCCGAACGCGGTCCTCTACACCCCCCTCGGACGCCCCACGCACCTCGTGAGCGACCCGACCCCGATCGCCGAGTTGATGGGATAGCTTGTCTTTGTTGAGCCGCACATTTGAAATGTGCGGCTAAACAGAGTTTCATTCATATCAACTGATCTGCAATCCATTCTCGCCCCACGCATGCCGAGCGGTGAACGTATTTCTCAATCTCTGATATGTCTGCTGACGACGGTTTTCTTGTGGGAAAACAGCGTTGCTGAAGCGGAGGTGCCTCAGCCCAGCGGCATGTTCCCCGCCGGTGTCCAGCAGGGGCAAACCGTCACCGTCACGCTCATCGGCAAGCCGGGCAGCGAGCCGTTGGAAACGTGGTGCAGCCGCGATGACGTTGTGCTCTCGCAGACGAACAAGCCTGCGGAATGGACGCTGACCGCTGCCGCGTCCGCTCCGCCGGGTCTCGGTTGGGTGAGATTCTACAACGCCGAGGGGGCCTCCCGGCGGCTCCCGGTCGTTGTCGGCTTACTCCCGGAGATCACAGAGACCGAACCGAACGACACCATCGGGGCGGCCCACCCAATCTCGTCGTTGCCGGCCACCGTCAACGGGCAGCTAAACGGATCAGGAAAAGTCGACACCTTCGCGGTCGATTTGGAAGTCGGGCAAACGCTGGTCGCGTCGGTCGATGCCCACCGGCTGCTCGGGTCGCCGATGGACCCGGTGCTGCAACTCCTGTCGCCGCGCGGATTCGTCGTTGAGCAGAACGACGATCACCACGGAAATGACCCGCGCATCGTGTTTACCGCCGCGCAGTCCGGCACGCACTTACTGCGGATGTTCGCCTTCCCCGCCAAACCGAACACAACGATCGGCTTTTCCGGTGCGGACACCTATGTCTATCGCCTCACGCTGACGACGGGACCGTTCGTCGACCATGTTCAGCCGCTCGCGCTCTCACGTCAGGCTCCCGCGGTGCCGAAGGCTCGCGGCTGGAACCTCCCCGACGGCGCCGAACGTCTCCTCACGGTTCGCAACGATCGCCACCCGCCGCTCCGTCTGTCTGCTCCGACGAATCTCGTGGTCGAGCGATTCCAGTTTGTCGATTACCCCGCGCTGTTGGAAGAAACCCTCGCCGCCGAGACTGAGCCGACACCGCTTTCGGTCCCCGTCTCTGTCACGGGCGTTATCGCGGAGCCCGAACAAACCGACGTCTTCCACGTCACCGGTCGCAAGGGCCAAAGTGTCGCCATCTCTGTCGAAGCTCGGCCGTTCGACTCACCGCTCGATCCGCTGCTCAAGCTGTTCGACCCGGACGGCAAACTGCTGAAGGAAGCGGATGACGTGTCGAGAGAGATCAATGACGCACGCCTCAGCCTGAAACTCCCCGCCGATGGCACGTATCGCATCGAAGTGCGAGACCGATTCGGCCACGGCGACGAATGGTCGGCGTATCTGCTCTCGGTGGTTGAGGATCGTCCCCGCTACGAACTCACCCTTGCCGACGATCCGCTCACGCTCGAAGCAGGCAAATCGCTCGACGTCGCCGTGGCGGTCAACCGGTTGGGCGGTTTCGACGAGGAGATCACCCTCCGCATGTTGGGGACGCCACCGGGCATCCAAGTCGCGGAAGTCACCTCACCTCCGAGCGGAGACACGTCCAAGAAGGTGACGCTCAAACTCGTTGCATCGGCCGATGTGCTGTTCAGCGGCCCGCTACGGGTCATCGGGACCATCGAACAGGGCGAAGCGGTTCTCGCCACCACCGCAGCACCGGCTGCCGGATTGCGGATGGGCTCGATCTGGCTGACCGTGACGGCGGCGAAACAATAGAACTGCCGTTGTTGGCAATCCGATGGACCGCACCAGTATCGCACTTAGCCGCGGAGCTTGCTCCGCGCTTTTCGGAGGCAGCGCGGCGAGCAAGCACTCCGGCAAAACGACGCCGCCGCAGGACTCACACACGCTGCGAATCATCCACCACATCGACGAAACCTTCATCCATGATCTGGGACCTGCATTGCCATCTGAGCGGTGTCGACGGACGCACGCCGGACGAACGGATCGCCCAATTGATGGAGTATGCCGACCGGATGGGGATCGAACGTCTGGTGTTCTTCATGGGCATGCAGTGGTCGCATGAGCCGTCTCCGGACGATTTCCGCCGGCAAAACGACGAAGTCATTCAGGCCCTCACCCATTGGCACGATCGGGCGTTCGGCTTCGCCTATGTCAGCCCCCAGTTCGTTGAGGAGAGTCTGGCGGAGATCGCCCGCTGCATCGAAAACGGCCCGCTGGTGGGGATCAAGCTCTGGGTCGCCAAACGCTGCCGTGACGAGGCGCTGGACGCGATCATCGAACGGGCAGCGGCGCTCAAGGCGGCCATCTTTCAGCACACGTGGTTTAAGGGGACCGGCAACCTGCCGGGCGAATCGACGCCGGTCGATCTGGCGGCGCTCGCAGCGCGGCATCCGACGGTGCGACTGATCTGCGGTCACACCGGGGGCGACTGGGAACGGGGAATCCGTGCCATCCGTGGCCACGCCAACGTGTCGATCGGCACGGGCGGCTTCGATCCGACCGCCGGCATGATGGAAATGGCAGTCCGCGAACTCGGTCCCCGACGAATCCTGTACGGCAGCGACATCGGCGGTCGCAGCTTCGCGTCTCAGTTGGCAAAGGTCACCGGAGCCGACATTCCCGACGAAGCCCGGCGGCTGATCCTCGGCCAAAACCTGCGGCGGATGCTGCTGCCGATCCTCCGCGAGAAGGGGATCGACGCATGATCGACGTCAACGTGAGCCTGTCACGATGGCCGTTCCGCCGTCTGCCCGATGACGAGACGCCCCGGCTCGTCGCCCGGCTCAAACGAGCCGGTGTCACGCAAGCCATCGCCGGCAGTTTCGACGCCCTGCTGCACAAGGACGTCGAGGGGGTTAACCGCCGGCTTGCCCAGGAGTGCCGCACGCACGGCGATGGACTGCTAGTCCCGTTCGGCTGCGTCAATCCGACATTGCCCGACTGGCAGGAGGACGTCCGCCGCTGCCACGAAGTGCATCGCATGCGGGGAATTCGTCTGCATCCGGACTATCACGGCTACACGCTTGATGCGCCGGAGTTCGCTGAGTTACTCACACTCGCCATTAAGCACCAGTTGATCGTCCAGCTCTCGGTCATGATGGAGGACGAACGCACTCAGCACCCACTCGTGCAAGTGCAGGCTGTCGACACATCACCGCTCGTCGACGTCCTCGCCGATCATGCCGACGCCACACTGGTCCTGCTCAACAGCCAGCGAACCGTCCGCGGCGAAGCCCTCACACGCCTGGCCGAAGCCGGTAACGTCTCCTTCGACATCGCCATGCAGGAGTCCGTCGGCGGCATCGAAAAGCTGATGAAACTCGTCCCCCACAAACGCCTCCTCTTCGGCTCCCATGCCCCGCTGTTCTACCTGGAATCCGCCCTGTTGAAGCTGCAGGAGTCCGACTTGGGCGAGACGATCCGCCGTGCGATCACCGTCGAGAACGCATCTCGATTGTCAAACTCCAATTCAACGTGACAAGCATGATTGCGGATCACTGGTTGCGATGAAAGGGGCGTGTCCAACGCCGTAGGGTCCGCTCTGCGGACCGGTCGAGACTGTGTTGATGACAGTGCCTATTCATACGGCAGCAGACAATGAACGATCCCATCCACGGTCCGCACAGCGGACCCTACTTCGCTACGACCTTTACACACCCGACCAGCCTGTGCATCCAATCAGGTCTTGGAAGGCGGCTTCAATGCAAGACGAAGCAGAAGGACTCTTCCATCACTGGTCTCCACAATTCCCGCAACAGGGTGAATCTGGACGTGCGAGTCGATGGCCGTGCGTGGGCAATGGATCTCCCAGTTACTATACGAGCACCATAGCTCACCCGATCGTTGTGCTAACCCGTCATCGGCGATTCTAATCACGCTCAAGGCATCGCCCGCACCGGTAAGATCAATCTGAGTCACTTCTGATTTTTCGCGACTGTTCAGTGTCATCCGAAACCGCCCCGCTAAATCATTTGTTCCGCCAATTGGTGTAAGGAGGACGAGTTTCGGGGTAACGGTGATGTCTTGATGCACGGCGACCAACTGATTGCGGGTGACCGTAATGCACTCGGCTTCGTCGGATTCTTCCGGGCATAGGGAGAATTGGACATAATTCTGCCGTCTGCCATCCGTCGGCTCCAGGTTCAACTCAATCTCTGGAATCCACGCTTCCCCCGGGCCAAGGTGATTTGGCAGGCCCCTGACTGACAGGCAACCACAGCTCTTCGCGGACACGCTCACCGTGACCGACATGTCGGATGTATTGACCAATTCTCGCCAACGGCAAACGAACACACCACTCCGACCGATTTCACTCGCCAAGACATGAACGGAAGTGGGGTCGTGGCCCTCATGTATCTGTCGAGGATCGGTTGGAACTGTGGCGTGATTAGGCCACAACAGTAGGCATGAGAGAACCACGCCAAAGACTCCGACAATCGCTGCGATAGAGTTGCTCATCGCACATCTAAACCTGTCAGTCGAACTTGCTGCTCTTACTCAAATCGTCGCGAAGTCTCTACACTGCGTGAATGTCGCAGTCGCCTGCTGTCCACTCGGAGCAGTCGTGCAGCTACAACCCGTCACTTGGCCTTGCGCGTTGATTGTTTCATCACATTGAGCAAGAAACACAACGAGGTTAATGGTCTTCGTGTAGTATTCGCATTCGATTTCCTGTACAAAGTTAATCGCACCGCAGTATCCAGAATCGACTGTGTTCTGCACCAAGCCGGAACACGCGAAAATCGGGACCTGTGGATTGTTTTGCCCGATACAGTTCCCGTTGATAATCGCGCAGCCCAACTGAGGAAGCTGTCCACTATTGCCTCCGTAAATGCAAGACGGTGGTCCGACCGTGGCGAACGCAACCGAAGCAATCGTTGAAACCGCCGCACAGGCAACCAGTGTTCTGAGATACATGACCTGACGTAACCGTTCACACCCCGGATAGCAGGGTGGGGGGTGGTTGGCTGGCGAAGTGGGCTTTGACGGCGTCGGTGACGAAGGTGAAGACGTTACGGTTCTGCTGGCGACAGGTTTCGATCACGCTCAGCAGCGTCTCCACG
>JAJDEI010000106.1 GCA_029259845.1 Planctomycetaceae bacterium
GTCAACCTGTTGTGCGACGCTTCCGGCTGCCACTACTTCATCGACAGCTACGGCATCCGCCACGACTGCTACCAGTCGGCCTACGCCAACCGCTACTTCTACCTCAACCACGGCGTCCGTCAGTTCGTGCTGGGGTACTAAGGAGAATCCTGACATCTGAGTGAACCGTGTCATTCGTTGGAACGGTCGGGTCGCCGAAAACCTGCGACGGACCCCCGCGGCAACACTTCACTCACTCAAAACACCTCGACTCGATGGCACTCCCCGCCTCGAATCGAGGTGTTTTTTCGTGGATTGGAGGTGACGCCAAGAAACGGCCTGAAATCACCTTCCCCCGATGATCGCATGGGAGCCCTGGGACGGCTGCTGCTGTCGAAAGACGTTTTCCCGTCGAACGTTGGTCGCGAGCAGCCGCCTCTCAGCATGCCGATGTCCGGTCCTCGCTGCGACCCTTCGAGAAAAACAGAGTTTTGCTGTAACACCCGCGTCCGTTGTCCGCCTTGATGAGTGTCAGAAAGACATCGACAACGAAAACCTCCTCGAACTGAGAAAGAGATGACAATGAAAACTCTCCCAAAAATCGCAGCATTGACAATCGTGGCTGGTGGATTCCTGGTGGCCGGCATGGCCAGCTCGGCCGACGCGGGACACAACAGCGGACACAACGGCGGACACAACGGCGGACACAATGGCAGCCACCACGGTGGACATCACGGCGGACATCACGGCGGACATCACAGTTCGTTCCACGGTCACCATTACGGCTATGGGCACAGTTCCCATCATTCGGTCGTGGTCTATCCCCGCATCCATCTGCTGTGCGACGCCTACGGATGCCAATACTTCATCGACAGCTACGGCATCCGTCACGACTGCTACCGGACGTCCTACTCGAACCGGTACTTCTACTACAGCCACGGTATCCGCCAGTTCGTGCTCGCCTACTGAGCCAAACGTTGGAAACTGAGTGAGATGTCGTCACTCCTCGGCCAGGTCGGGTCGCCGAAAACCTGCGACGGACCACCGCAGCCACAGCTCACTCACTCGAAACACCTCGATTCGACGGCACTCCCCAGCCTCGGATCGAGGTGTTTTCGTTGAGACGGATCAAACCCGGGTGACGGCGACAATTCTCCTGGGACGGGCTGGGATTGTGCCCGCATCGTTGTAACACTCAACAACGCACTGCGCTTGGAGGAGAGCCCCCCTAGTGCATCACAACGAAGAGTGGAGCAGAGACTCATGTCCCGGCAACTTTCCAATCAACCCTCAGTAGGCCGCGCCGTTGACTCGCGCCTGAAACAGGCCCGAGTCCGGTTCGGACGCTCACATCGCCTTCCCCTCCTCCTGGGGATGCTGGTCTTGTGCAGCGGTGGCGCGGTCCGCGCCGCCTCGGAGGAGGACATCGCCCGCGCCCAGCAGGCCGCGCAAATCCTGAAGGACAACTGCTTTCGCTGTCACGGCGAAGACGGCGCCGACGAAGGCGGACTCGACAACGTCCTCAATCTCCGCAAGCTCGTTGCCCGGCGGCTGATCGTCAGCGGAAACGCCGGCGGCTCGGTCCTCATCCAGAGAGTCGTCGAAGGCGACATGCCGGCCGACGACGACCCACTCAGCCCCGGCGACCAGGCCCTGCTCAAAGCCTGGATCGACGCTGGATCGCTCGATTTCAATTCCCAGGCGGACGATTCCGCCCAACCGTTCCTCTCGCCGCGGGACATGTATGCGATGGTCGTGAATGATCTCCAGACACTCAACGGGACCGTTCCCCAGTTCACCCGCTATTTCAGTCTTACCCATTTGTCCAACGCCGGAGCGACCGAACAGGAGTTGCAGATCTATCGCGAGGGGCTTTCCAAGCTCATCAACAGCCTCTCGTGGGGCGACAAAATTGTCGTCCCGCTGCCGATCGACGAGGCCGGGACGGTGTTCCGCATCGATCTGCGAAACTACCGGTGGAAGACGGCCACCTGGGACCAGATCGCCGCAAAAAACCCGTATCACGTTGAGTATCAATTCGATGCGGCTCAGTTCGCGCGGCAGGTGACCCGCACGGATCAGCCACTCGTCCGGGCCGACTGGTTTGTCGCCGTCGCCTCTGTGCCCCCGCTGTATCACGACATTCTCGAACTGCCCGAAACCGACAGAGTTCTGGAGAAACTCCTGGACGTCGACGTCGAACGCAACATCGAAAAGGGGTTGGCGCTGCGTGCCGGCTTCAATAACTCGGGTGTCTCCCAGAACAACCGCATGATCGAACGGCACGACTCCGCCTTCGGTGCTTACTGGAAGAGTTACGATTTCTCCGGAAACTCCGGCCAACAAAACCTCTTCGCCCACCCGCTCGGTCCCGACGGCGGCGACGCATTTCAGCACGCCGGCGGCGAATTGATCTTCAATCTTCCCAACGGCCTCCAGGCGTATCTGCTGATCGACTCGTCCGGTAACCGGATCGACAAGGGACCGGTCAACATCGTCAGCGACCCGCGGCGGCCCGATCGGTCGGTGATCAACGGCCTTAGCTGCATGTCCTGTCACACGGCCGGCATGATCCCCAAGGCCGACCAAATTCGCGCCTCGGTCGAGAAAAACCCCGGTGCGTTCTCGGACGACGAACGGCGCGCCATTCTCAGCCTCTATCCCCGGCCGGAGACCCTCACCCGCCTCATGGACAGGGACCGTGAACGGTTTACCCGCGCTCTGGCCACGGCCGATGTCAGCTCGACCAAGACCGACCCCATCTTGCAATTGGCCAGTCAGTTTGAGAAAGAACTGGACCTCCCGGCCGCGGCGTCAGAAGCCGGCTTGCCAATCGCCGACTTCGCCAAACTGCTCACCCGTTTCCCCAAACTGGCCCGCGTCTTCGCTCCGCTCAATGTCCCCGGCGGGACTGTGCAACGAGAAGTGTTTGTGGAGAATTTCGCCGACGTCGCACAGGAGTTCGCGTTGCGTCAGGACAGTTCGGCCAACTCCGTCGGCATGGTGATGGTGGGAATTTCGGCCGGCACGTTCCGCATGGGAGCCGTTGCCGCCGACGCGGACGCTCAGGCTGATGAGAAACCGCAGCACGAAGTGAGCATCTCGCGCCCGTTCCAGATCGCCGCCAACGAGGTCACGGTCGGGCAATACTCTCAATTCGTCGAGGAGACGGGGCACAACGGCGCGGGTGGCTACCGGTTCGACGCGGACCGCCGCCGGTTCGTGTTCAGCGAGAAGAACGGCTGGAATCGCACCGGCCTCAACGAAACCGACAACCACCCCGTCGTCAACGTCAGTTGGAACGACGCCGTCGCGTTCTGCCGCTGGCTCAGCAGCAAGGAGGGGGCGACCTACCGGCTCCCCACGGAGGCCGAGTGGGAATACGCCTGCCGGGCCAACACGACCACACGATTTGCCAGCGGCGACAGCGAAGACAATATGTTCATTGTCGGCAACTTCGCTCACGACGCGGTCGAAACGCTGCTCCGCCCCGACGATGAGGACGACTGGGACGATGGGAATCCCCTGACGGCCCCCACCGGCCTGTTCCAGCCCAACCGCTTCGGCCTGTACGACATGCACGGCAACGTCTGGGAGTGGTGCTTCGACAAGTACAGTGCGACGGCCTATGGCACGGGAAAAACGATCAACCCCACCGGTCCCCAGGGAAAAGGGGGATTCCGGACCGCCCGAGGAGGCTCGTGGGCCCATCCCCCGAAACACGCCCGTTCCTCCCAGCGGACCGCCTTCAAAGCGGGCGACCGAAACCTGCTCGTCGGGTTCCGCGTCGTGCAGGAGGTCAAATAACCGCACCGTCCCCAAGCCGACGGCTCTGCAGTCGGACGGACGCCGCATCGCCCGTCCGACACCAACCTTCGACTGTTCGACGCCAAAGACGGCGGCTGAGGAGCCGGCTTGCCCGCCTCACACCACAGCGGTGGCACCGCAACCCTTATAACACACAATACTTAGGCGCAACCGTGCACTCCCCCGCCTCCAAATTCGGCGATTCGCGAGATTTTTCCGTCTCCCGGTGTAACACCCGTCCGCCGTCACCGCTTAGCTGAGTGTGAGAGGGAGTCAAAGACAACCCTCAGCCCTGAAACGACAGCACAACCCAACAACCGGAGACAAGCCATGACCCGCCAACTCATCACCGCTCTGATCATCGCCGCCGCCGCTACTTCCACCATCGC
>JAJDEI010000107.1 GCA_029259845.1 Planctomycetaceae bacterium
CTGATCTGGGCGTTGCCATGGCGTTGAAACTCATCCGCCTCCGGCGGCAGCAGCATCCTGAAGACAGCTTTCAATGCTTGCAAGTTTGTGCGAACATCCTGTTGATCTTGATGTGGCCTGCCAGAATCCTTTCTGTGCCGATGCGAATGGGTTATCACACGCATTGAACAGCCGAAAGGCTGGCCACATCAAGACCTCCTTTTCACTCAGTTAAAATCGTTACCCGCGTTGCGTGCCACCATTGTGACAATGGGGCCGAGCAATTCAAACTGTACCACTACCAACCGCCGGGCCGGTGAGGAAGCGGATCAGCCGCCGCATGCCCTCGCCTCACGTCACCGCCCTGCGCCATCGCTTCCCTGTCCCCCACGCTTCACCTCGTCGCTTCCGTTACCCTACGACCCGCAGCGACGGCTTCTCTTCTCCCACCGGGTTGTCCGCCGCCTTCCCCACCGGCTCGCGCTTCGTCCGCTTGGCCTTGGTGTTCCGCTTGGCCTTTGCCTTGGGCTTGGCTTCGACCTCGCCGAACAGCCATTGGCGGACGTGGTCGGTCACGTCCCGCAATCGTTTGTCGCTGATCCGTTCGCGGTCGTGGCCGGCCATCGAAGAATCGACGTGCCCCATGATGGCCGACGTCGTCACTGGATCGCGAGCTTCGTCACCAACCGTCGCGCACGTGTGTCTCAACCAGTACATCCCCATCCGGAGACGGTAAACGCCAGCTGCCTTGGCGAGCCGGCGAAAGCCCTCGACGGTCAGGTCGGATTTCTTGCCGTTGCCCTGAATGCGGATCATCGGCCCGCCATGCTGAGAGAGGAACAACAGGTTTGCCGCCTCATCCTTCGGCTGCGGTCGCTCGCGGATGGCGTCCTGAATCGCCTGTTGAGTCTCTGGCCACAGTGGGACGCGACGTTCGACATCCGTCTTGCCCCTTGGCAAGTCCAACCATTCACCGCCGACGTCCGACAGCTTGATTCTGGCGATGTCCGAGTTTCCCAGTCCGGCATTGAGACACAGCAGCACGATCGCCTTCCACTTGGCGTCAGCCGCTTCCAGGAGGGCTGCCACCTCATTGCGGGTCAGCAGCTTCTTACCTTGCTGAGCCTTCTGAAGGCGTGCCGCCTCCTTTCCCGCGACAGAGAAGCCAGGTCCGAACCGGGGACGGTGTTCAATCAGTTCGCTTTCATGAGACCATTTGATGATGGCTCTCGTCATCGTCACGGCGCGTACTTTGCAGCCATCGCTGTCCGGAACGCCGCGAAATCGACCGGTCGCAGCTGTTCGGGATCGGTGTTTCGTCCGAGATGTTGGACGATCAGCTTGCCGATGATGAGGTAATCGGCGAATGAAACGGCGGACAGTTCCCCAGTCTTCACGCGGCCATCACACCGAGCCAGGTACGCATTGACGATCTCGCCGGTGGTTGCTTTCCCCTGCGATCGGATCGGCGTCCTGCCGGCTTGCAGGTCGTCCTTTTCATCGAGATACTTGGCGAGTGCCGCGTCCGGGTCGTTCCAGGGGCCGAAGTAATGCAACGGTCCTTTGATTTTCTTGCACCATTGCCCGTTGCGATGGGCGGTCAGCGGGAAGTCGCGGTATGGCTTCTGTGGCTTGGACTTGGGCATACCGAACTCCAGTCTCAGGGCGACGGCGGTTGTCGTAACGGTTGTCGTCACCATGTCAGGCTGGGACGGAAAATGCAATTGAGACTACAAACATAGGGTCGCGAGAGTGGCGGAATTGGCAGACGCGCTGGATTTAGGATCCAGTGGGGCAACCCGTGCAGGTTCGAGTCCTGTCTCTCGCAATCAGTTTTCTCGATGGGTTTCAATGACTCGCAATCGCTGTCTTGCCCCGCTCACGTGGAGCGTTTCGCCGCCCGTGGCTCGGTCTGCGTCGGTCGGCTTCGGCTGCCCCTGCAATTTGCTTGCCAGTCTCAATCGGTCTCACCGGAGTTCGATGAGTGTCACCAAAGAGTGTGACGAGGCGTGTCGGCACGGATCATTCGGATCGGCACGGCGTGCCAGCATCCCTGGATCTCGCCCCCCCTGCGATGTTGGCGCAGCCTGAGCGCGTCGCGGAATTCCGTGCCGGCCGGCTTGGAGACGGAAAGTCCGAACCGCGGTTTTCGGAAAGCGGGGGTTCATGGGGAAAGAGTCCCGCCCGGGGGGGGCGAGGACCGGGACGCCGCGATGATGCCCGGGGTCTTACAGTTCGTCCAGGCGGACGCCGGCGCGGAATTCGCCGCGCTGTGAGGCTTGCCAGAGTTCGCCGCTTGCGAGTTCCAACGCGGTCAGGAAGCCGCCGCGATAGGCGGCGGTGTCAAGCATGACCCAGCCGTCAACCACTCGGGGGACGCCCCCGGGCATCTCGGTATGTCCGCAGATGACGCGCTTTCCTGACGAATGCGGCTGTTCCCGGCCGGTCAGTTTTTGCCAGCGGAGCCAGTCGCTGGTTTGCAAATCGAGCGGGACATCAGGCTCCAGGTTGGCGTGGACGAGAACGTCCGTCTCAGTTTCCCCATAGGGACTTGCCGACGCGAGAAAGTCGAGATGCGCATCCGGAATGTTGCCGAGCCGTCCGCCGTAGGATTCGAGTGCCGCCGCACCGCCGCATTCGAGCCAAAAGCCGGCCAGCCGGGGATCGCGGACCGCGTCGAGCAACATCTCTTCGTGGTTACCCATCACGAGGTTGAACCGGCAGGATTGGCTGAGGTCCAGGAGCATTTCGACGACCTGTCGCGAATGGGGGCCACGGTCGACAACATCGCCCAACAGCACGATCCGGTCATCGCTGGTGAGTTCGATTCGGTCCAACAGCAGGTCGAGCGCGACGTCGCATCCGTGGACGTCACCCACCACAAATGTCCTGCTGTCAGTCGTTTGTGTCATGAATGCGGTTGCCCGACAGGATCCTGAGACGTGGGAGCCGGCGAACGCGGGAACGGAAGCCAGCCCTCAAAGTTTTACTAGCCTGCCCCGGTGGCCCGTGTTGGCTAACACGAAAGAACAGCAGAATCGTAGTGGAAAAACCGTTCCAGGGGGAGTAATGCGGTCAACCGGCTGACCGCTGCGATCGATAAACCTTGCAGGACAGGAACTCTGTGTTGGCCGCCGCGCCGGAGGACAATCCGGCGTGCCCATGAGGCCAACGATGTCAGGTCTTGTTCTCTGCCAGGAAGGCCGAAAACGAAGTCAATTCCCTACGGACGTTTGCCATGGTCAGGATGACACATTGGATCGGCATGCTGCTACTGGCGTGCACGTCTTCCGGGTGCGGGAACTTTTTCGACTACGTCGACAATACCGCCTACCAACTGAAATGCGAGCACCGGGCCAAAGCCGCCTGGATGGACGTTCGCGACCTGTATGGCGGTGTTTCCTACCCGTTCAATTTTGGGGAGGGTTTTCGGGCGGGCTACAAGGCTGTCTGCCTCGGCAACGACACCGGCTGTGCGCCGCCCATGCCTCCACGACGGTACTGGTCGAGTTGCTATTTGAACTGCGAAGGCAAAGCCAAGGCGATGGCTTGGTACGATGGGTACGGCCACGGCATTGTGGCTGCCGACTGCTCCGGGTGTGCGGATCACTGCCAGGCGGTGACCGGCTCGGGCGGCTCCGGCGAGTACGGTTCCGCCTTGAAGGGATACAAGCCTCCGGTCCAAAGCCCGTCCGCGAATCCCTATGGGCCGGAATACGACGGGGCGGGAGGCGCGGAGCCGACGCCCATCGAGCCCTTGCTGGCTCCTCCGCCAGAGCAACCGTTTCAGGCTCCCGCGCCGGTCGAGGAGGCTCCCGAGCCATACGCTCCTCGCAACGACGGCGAACCGGTGCCGCCCGTGCCTGACGCTCCGCTGGAGGTTCTGCGGAACCCGGGGTTGCCTCACCTGCCGGCTGCGGAGGCTTACCAAGTTCCCGTGTTTTGAATCAGCCACCGGGGGGGGGCGGACGAACCGTCCCGAGGGCACCGCTGTGTTGGCGAACGTTGTTGACGCATGTTGAGACGAATCGGACCGCCCTCCGGACGGATTGGTCCGGCATGATGCGAGACTGAACCTGGAGTACAGACGGATGATCCGCAACGCTTTGAAATCGACGTTCCTCGGAATGGCCGGATTGTTCCTGCTGGCCGGTTCCGGTTGCAGCAGCACGTCGCTGTTCGGCTATATCCCGGCGATCCCGGTTGAACGGGTTTCCCCTGCCATGCTGGGGCGGCCCCGTGAAGACATGCAGGAGATCTCCCTCTCCCGATTACGTCGCAAGCCGCCGGAAACACATCTGTTGGGTCCGGATGACATCCTGGCCGTGTACATCGAAACGATTCTGCCCGGCGGTGAAGGGGCTGGTCCGCCGCCCACGAATTTTCCGGATAACCCGGACCAGAATCCCACGATCGGATATCCGTTGCCGGTCCGGGAAGACGGTACGATTTCCCTGCCGTTCATCCCTCCGCTTCCTGTGGAAGGGCTGAGCCTGGTCCAGGCGACGGAGCTGATCCGAAAAGCCTACACGATTGACCGGAAGCTGCTCATCGAAGGCCGGGACCAGATTAGCGTGGCCTTGCTCCAGGCCCGAACACACAAGGTGATTGTCGTTCGTCAGGATACGACACAGCCTTCCAACGTCATCACGCACGTCGACAAGGACGCGGAAAGCAAGGCGATCGAGCTGCCCGAGGGCGAAAACGACCTGCTCAATGCACTCAGCAAGACCGGCGGCTTACCCGGGCTGGATGCCCTGAATGAAGTGACCATCATCCGCAGCGACGGTGTGGACGGTCGGGATTGGGACAAGGTTGTGGCCCAGATTCGATTGCGGCGCGAGCCGTGCACCTGCCCGTTGCCTGTTCCCGACGCTCCCAACGTGGTCCGTATCCCCTTGCGGTTCTTTTCGGAATACGTCCCAGAGTTCTCCGAGGAGGACATCATCCTGCACAAGGGTGACATTGTGGTAATCGAGTCTCGCGAGCGCGAGAAGTTCTATACCGGCGGCGTGCTTGGCGGAGGAGAGTTTGATCTCCCGCGTGACTACGACCTGGACATCATGGGTGCCATCGCCCTTGCCGGCGGACCGGTCGGATCGAGCGGTGCGGTGCTTTCGCAATCGGCACTCACAGCCACCGGATCCCGGGGGTCAAGCGGCGGTCGCAGTGGGGGGAGCGGTCCGTTGCCGCCGACAGATGCGATCATCATTCGCAAGCTGTGCGACGGCGGCCAGATTGCCATCCGTGTCGACCTCAAGCGGGTCTTCGATGATCCGCGTCAGCGGATCCTGATTCAGCCCGAGGACGTCATTGTTCTTCGCTACAAGCTCGTCGAAGAAGTCGTCAATACGGCGCTGGGCCTCATCCAGTTCAACTTCCTGTTCAGCGGCCTCAGCGGCAACGGGCTCTGATCGGCGACCTCGGAGTGCTCCGACGCTCCCCATCGACATGGCACGCTTGGGGGCAAGACGAGGCAGCACAAAGGGGTCCCCATCGACACTCCGCGGCAACGTCTGGCGTTTCGGGGCGGCTGCGACCGGCTGTCACTCCTCACTCCGGCCGCTCAATGCCGTACTTCTTGAGTTTGCGGTCGAGGGTTGTCCGCTCGATGCCGAGCTGGCGGGCGGTCGCCGACTTGTTCCAGCCGTGCCGCTGGAGCGTCGCGGAAATGAACCGCTCCTCCAGGGCGTCCAAGCTGACCTCCTGAGCCAGCACGCCCGACCAGATATCCGCCTCAGTCGTGCTCCCAGAGGTGTCGTCGGACCCTCGGTCCTCCCCGTCCGGAGAGATGCCATGACGGCTCCCGGAGCCGGGGACGCGGGCGTGAGCCGCCAGAGGCGTGGGGCGGTCCAGATTGAGCAGCCGGATGTCATCTGCGGTCAATTGCGTGTTGTCGCTGAGAATCGCGGACCGTTCAATCACATTCTTCAACTCCCGGACGTTGCCGGGCCAATGATACTCACGAAGGAGATCCAGCGCATCTGATGCAAAGCCCTGGGCGCGGACCCGTGACCGTGCTGCGATGCGGCGGAGGAACAGCTCCGCGATCGCCGGCACATCGTCGGGATGCTTTCGCAAGGGCAGCACGTTGATTTCAAGGACCTGGAGGCGGAAATACAAGTCCTGACGAAAGTCACCGTCCTTCACCGCCCGCTCCAAGTCACGGTTCGTGGCCGTCACGACACGAACGTCAACCTCGATCGGCTTGGTGCCCCCGACCCGCTCAAAGGGATGTCCCTCGAGGACGCGGAGAAACTTCGACTGGATCTCCGGACTCATCTCGCCAACCTCATCGAGGAACAACGTTCCCGCGTCGGCTTGTTCGAACTTGCCGATCTTCCGCGCCCCGGCTCCGGTGAAAGAACCCTTCTCGTGTCCGAACAATTCGCTTTCGAGCAGGCTCTCCGTCAATGCAGCACAGTTCAGGCAGACAAACGGGGCGTCCCGGCGGTGACTGTTGAAATGCAACGCGCGGGCCACAAGCTCCTTTCCCACGCCGCTCTCCCCCCGAATGAGCACCGTGGCGTCCGTGGGGGCCATCCGGCCGATTCTCTCACGCAAGTCCTCAATCTGACGGCTGGTTCCGACCAACTCCGTCTCGACTTCCAACTGCTGCCGTAGGTCCTGGGCTTCCTCTTCCGCCTTGGACAGCCCGACCGCGAGCGATTCCCGGTCCCGGACGTTATGCAGCGCGATGGCGAATTGATCGGCGACCGCCAATGCGAACTCCAGGTCGTCCGATTCGAGTGATCGCGCCCCTTTGGCTGTGTAGAGATGAATGAGTCCCAGAATCTGCTTCCCGCGGCGAATCGGTGCGCAGATGGCACTTTCCACGCTCATGTGGTTAAGACTGTCTTGCAGCGTGATCATGCCTCGTTCGGTCAAGTCGCGCGCCAGCAAGGCCTCGTGATCCTCCAGGACGAGTTCGGACAGGTAACCTGAAACTTCGGGCTTCTGATCGGAGTTCTCAATTTGCGACGCAACACATTCGAGGGAATCCAAAGTGCGGACACCGTTGTCGGACCGTGACAGCAAGACAGCACCGACCGAAGCACTCGTCCCGGCCACCAGACCTTCCAACGCCCGCTCTGCCAATTCGGCCGATTCGGTCGCCTCCGCCATCGAACGAGCCAGCAGATAGAGCTCGTTGAGGCCCGGTTTGGTGCGGGTCGGCCGTTCATGGGTCAACGGCTGGTCGTATCTTGTTCCGGACTTACGCTCGATGATGTCGAACGCCCCTTGCGGTACGTCGAGCGCGGCTCCCACGACCACCGACCCTTCCGGCGGGGTGTGGGTGAACTCCGCTTCGCACGCACCGATGGTCAGGACGTGACCGTCCTCCAGCACCTGTTCGGTGTCGATTTTGTGGCCGTTGATCAGCACGCCGTTGCGACTGGCGAGGTCGCGGACCGACCAACGGCCGCCGCTGAAGAAGATCTCACAGTGCTGGCGGCTGCATTTCGCGTCCGGAATGACGACGCGATTGGAGTTGGCCCGCCCGATGGTCAGGATTTCCCCCTGCGACAACGGGATCACGCTTCGCCGCGCGGAGCCGCGGCGGATCACCAGAAAACTGCTCGCCTCACCGGAGGCCGTTTGATCGTCTTGCGTCATGCGCCCTTGATCATTCTCCCGGGTTCCCGCCTCGCGGCTGTCCCGTTCCAACCGCAGTATTTCGGGAGGTCGAGCGGCACCTCACCGGCCCTGCGGTCCCTCGATTTTGTGCTGTCGCTGATTGTGATCAGAGCATGAGCGGTCGGCTCAGACGGAAGACTCCGTAACCAGAAGAACGGCCGATCGACAGCAACATCGTAACAACTGCGGGCCGCCCGTGAGAAACAGATCGCTCCACGCAAAAAGGAAAAGCGTCCCCCAGACAACTCCGAGGGACGCTTTCCGTGGCCGTTGAGCAAGTGCGGGCCAATCCTTGCTCGTGCAGCGAAAGAGACATGTGCACAACACGTGCCAATTGTGCCGAAAGACCCCGTGGGACGAGAAAGATCCGTTGGCAGTCGGGTCTGCCAACCCGAATTTCCGGCACATTGCCTAGTTTGGGGAGTTCCCATCCTGACAAGACGTACGTGCCCGCTGCAGTGCGCGGCCTCGCCACGGGCTCCTGAAGGATGCGGGACTCTGCGACACACGCTGCTTCAATTCGATGCGGGTTGTGTCAGGTTGCAGCAGGCGGTCCCCGATGGCTCAACAGCGGTCTGCTCGGAATCGTAACGCGAACAAGTGGCCGGAAGCGTGCCACGGCTTTCCGCTCCGGGGAGAAGCATGGAGTCCAACTCGGCACCGCTTCGGTCGGGCAAGCGGTGCGGCCACGGATTCGCACGCGTCTCTTTCCCGACCGAAGCAGTGGCACGTTCTTCAAAACGTCGCAACGTTGCTTCCGCGTTGCCCCTCAGCCAACAGCCGTCGCAGACCGGCAACGTTTCCCCGAATCCGGGGGCGATCCTGTCTTTTTCCAGAATGCCGGCGCCGGAGCATCTGGACTGGATTGCTTGGCATCGCTGTTGCTACACTATTGGTAACAGCGGATTTATCCCTTTCATTCCGTGTGGTTCTGGGGGTTTAATCGTACGCCGGCCTCATCTATTCCACCCCGAAACACGGTTCAGGCCCGTTGGCACTTGTCAACGGGCCTCGCTTTTTGCGCGGGGTCGCCCGTTATGTCTTGAAACTTGGGAGGCTGCCGGCTGTGGGAAGGCGGAATGCGGAACAGCGGCAGACAGCACCATTCCGAATTCCCCATTCCGACTTGCCAACAGTCCTCGTTGCCCAGTTGAACGAATGGAAAACAGGGTCTCTCCGACACGGATTGCTGCGCCGACCGTCACGTGACCTCGTCGATCGACTCGAAAGCGACGTCGCACAGGGCCTCAATGAGTTCGGTCGGCATTGCCGGTGCCGGCATCAGCACGACGACGTCGCCCAACGGACGGAGGATGACGCCCCGCTTCCGGGCGGCGAGGGTCACTTGATGCCCCATCCGCAGCCGGGGATCGTACGGCTCTTCCGTCTCGCGGTCTCGCACCAGTTCGATGCCGGCCATCACGCCCTTCTGCCGGATGTCCCCCACATGCGGATGCCCGGCGAGCGTTTCGAGGCGGCGTTTGAGAAGCTCGGCGTTTTCATTCACGTTGGCAAGGACCTGATGACGGTCGAACAGGTCAAGCGAGGCGATCGCAGCCGCGCAGCCGAGCGGGTTACCGGTGTAGGTGTGACCGTGGAAGAACGTCCGCCCGTCCACCGGCTCGCCCAGGAAGGCGTCGAAGATCTCATCGGTGGCGAGCGTCGCCGCGACCGGCAGATACCCGCCGGTGAGCCCTTTGCCGAGGCAGAGGAGGTCCGGCTCCACCTGCTCCTGCTCGCAGGCAAACATCGTCCCCGTGCGACCGAAACCGACGGCCACTTCGTCCGCGATCAGCGGGATGCCGTGGGCGGCGGTCAACTCCCGGACTCGCCGCAGATAACCGGGCGGATGCACGAGGATGCCCGCTGCCCCCTGCACGAGCGGCTCGATGACGAACGCCGCCAGTCGGTCGGCATGCCCGACGATAACCCGCTCCAGTTCGGCCATGCAGTGAGCGTGATGGTCGCTCTCCGTCATCCCGTCGGGAAAGCGAAATCCGCTCGGCGAGGGCACGCTGACCGTCTCGAACAGCAGCTTGCCGTACACCCGATGGAACAGCTCGATGCTGCCCACGCTCACCGAGCCGATCGTGTCACCGTGATAGGCGCCGCGAACCGTCGCATATAGATTTCGCTCCTCGGGACCGCACGGCTTCTGGCGGTGAAACTGGTACGCCATCTTGAGCGCCGCTTCGACCGCCGTCGCCCCGCTGTCCGAGTAGAACACCTTCGTCAGCCCGGGCGGCGTGATCTCGACAAGCCGCTTCGCCAACTCGATCGACGGCACCGACCCCAACCCAAGCAGCGTTGTATGCGCGACCCGGTCCAACTGCTCCCGCACCGCCGCATCAATCTCCGGCACCCGATGCCCATGCACATTGCACCACAGCGACGAAATCCCGTCGAGATACCGCCGCCCCGCGACATCAAACAGGTAAAACCCCTCCGCCCGCTCAATGATCGGCGCCCCCTCCTCCCGATACGCCGACATCGGCGCAAACGGATGCCAGACGTGCGCGTTGTCCCACTGCCGCAGATCGGCCGCTCTGTTCGTGTGTTCGTTGGTCATGCGTCGGAGTATACTTTCTGACAGAGGTCACGCGAGTCCTCACAACTCCAGGTGTAACATGGCCGAACTGAACATCGAGCTTCCGGAATTCCTGCACTGGCAGGATGGTGAGGTGCGCCTGGTCGGGCATCGGATCAGCCTCTATCACGTGGTGAGGCAACTGCGAGCGGGCCGTTCGATCGAGGACGTCTGCGTTGAGTTTCCGACCCTCACGTCGGATGAGGTCTCAGCCGTCCTGAAATTCTATGATGCCAATCGCAGTGTCGTCGACGATTACATCGATGCCTATTCCGCCGAACTTGATGCGCTCTACGCGGCCAATCCTCAGCAGATCACAACCGAAGTGCTCAAGGCGCGGCTGGCGGCAAAGAAACGCGAAGCTGCCGAGGTCCGCAAACCATCGCGAACCGGCACTGACGGATGACGATCGGTTTCGTGCTGGACGAATGCCTCCGAGGGCCGTTGTGGCGTCTCATACGAGAGCACAATCGTGTGGCCGACGGGCCGATCGATGCCGTCCGTGTCGGTGATCCCCCGGACCTGCCCCTGATGTCTGCCGACGCGGAGATCGTCAGGTGGGCTGCAGACCACGGGCGAATCCTTGTCACGCAGGATCGTAACACGATGCCGATCGCATTCGCAGGGCATCTGTCGAAAGGCAAACACTCACCGGGCATGTTCCTTGTTCGTCCGGCCAGTCCGTGGCAGCCGCTGCTGGAGTTCCTCGCCTTCTGCAGTGCCGCAGCCGAACCGGCGGACTTCAGGGATCGAATTGAGTTTGTTCCCTGGTAATCCCGCCACCCATCCCACTGCTACTGCTGACGTTCGGATAGAATCTGGCCCCCGCTTTCATCGCGACGGATGAGAGCGTCGCGAGAGACGTGTTCGCCGCGATCAATTGTGATCAACGCCGACAGGGTCTCGCGGGACACCGTCGGGGCGATTCGGAACACTTTGGAATCCGCAAAAATGACTGCGGGACCGCGCGGATGCGGACTCGATACGCCAGAGGTGATCGCCTGTTCGAGGCTCAAATCGCGCGGCTCCATCCAATGGATGTCAGAGTTCGCAATTTCGACCAGCAGGATTGAATTCTCGGGACCATCGTGCATGTCTTCCAATGACGCCACATGGGCAGCGGGGAATGCCGTTCCTGCTCCGACAATCGCAACGTAGTCCGTCACCTCAGAGGCATCGCCTTGCGGGTTGTTGGGACAGCGAAACGAAATCGGATCAACACGACGAGCAAGTTGGCGGTTGTTTGGACCGTTCCACGGTTCACTGAAGTCGTAGGCTGCATATTCCTCTTCGAGATTAATGAACGGCAACAACAGTACGCGCCAGCTATGCATCGGCTCGCCATCGTCGCCTGCGATATACGCAGGCGGAAAACTACCATACATGTCGTGGTAGTTGTGGAGAGCCAGGGCGAGCCGACTCAGCATGCCTCTGCATTGACTCTGCCTTGCATCCTCTCTTGCCTCGATAATCGCGAAGAATAGCCAGACCCCCACCGCGACCATGAGGCCGATCACGACGGTCAGCAAAACCGAGTGCTTCGTGAAAGTCATCTTCATCCCGGCAGGAGGTCCTTGACGGTGTCGCGTTCTTCGCGGAGTTCGGCGAGGGTGGCGTTGATTTTTTCCTGGGCGAAGGCGTTGTGTTCGATGCCTTGCTGGATCGTGCAGTTTTGCCCGTCGCTGGTGAGGGGAAAGCCGAAGATCAGGCCTTCGTCGACGCCGTAACTCCCGTCGCTGCAAACAGCCGCGCTGAAGCAGTCGCCGGCGGGGGTCGGGCGGCGGATCGCCTTCACCGTGTCGATGGCGGCGTTAGCGGCTGAGGCGGCGCTGGATGCTCCGCGTGCTGCGATGACGGTGGCACCTCGCTTCTGAACCGTTGTGATGAATTCGCCCTGCAACCAGTCGTCGTTGCCGATGACCTCCGGTGCCGGTTTGCCGTCGATTGTCGCATGGAAGAAGTCGGGAAACTGTGTCGCCGAGTGGTTGCCCCAGATGGCCAGGTTTTTCACTGACGACACCGGCTGTCCGGATTTCTGCGCGAGTTGCGTGTGGGCCCGGTTCTGGTCGAGCATGGTCATCGCGTGCCAGCGGTCGCGAGGCACGTCGGGGGCGTTGTGCATGGCGATCAGACAGTTGGTGTTGCACGGGTTGCCGACAACGAGCACCCGCACATCCTTGGCAGCCGCATTGTTGATCGCTTGGCCGGTACTGGTGAAGATCGGCCCGTTCACGCGGATCAGGTCGCCGCGCTCCATGCCCTTTTTGCGGGGGATGCTGCCCACGCAGAGCACCCAGTTGCAGTCAGCGAAGCCGTCTTCCAGATGGTCGCTGTCCGCTTTGACCACGCCTGCCAGCGTGGGGAAGGCACAGTCGTCGAGCTCCATCTGCACGCCGTCCAGCGCCTTGAGCACGGGCGGGATTTCCACGAGATGCAACACGACCGGCTGATCCGGCCCGAAGACCTCGCCGCTCGCCAGCCGAAAAACGAGGGCGTATCCGATGTTCCCGGCGGCTCCGGTGACGGCGACATGGATGGGTTGGGGCATGGCGGGGGTCTCCGATGGTCGGTTGTTTGTGGTGGTGAGTTGTGAGTGTGTGATTGGTGAGTTGTTCGTCCTCGTTCCCGTCGGAACGTTGGCCAGTCTTTCGCGGTTTCTTTTATCTCCCCCGGTACGAATCGACAACCGTGCCCCGGTCATCCGTTGCTGCTGCGGGCGGCGATCATGGAATTGACTGCGTCACTGCTGCCGAAGGCGAACAGGCTGTCTCCTGCGTGGATGACGGCCGACCCGGACGGGGGCAGCAGCCGTTCGCCGCTTGCCCGACGGATGCCGATGATCATGACGCCTTTGTCGCGGAGGTCGGTGTCCATCAGTTGGCGGCCGACGTAGGGGCTGCCGGCCTCGATCTGGATGTCGGCCAGTTCGAGTTCGCTGCCGCCGCTGTCGGTGATTTCGAGGAAATCTTCGATGCTCGGACTGAGCATGAACCGGGCCATCTTGACGGCACCGCTGCTGAACGGGCTGATGACCCGCGTCGCCCCGGCCCGCTCCAGCTTCTGAACCGCCTTGTCGTCGCTTGCCCGGGCGACGATCTGCAAATCTGTCGAGAGCATACGGGCGGTCAGCACGACGTACACGTTGTCGGCGTCGGTCGCCAGGACGGTCGCCAGGCCTTGTGCCCGTTCGATGCCGGCCGCCTGCAGCACGCTGTCATCGGTTGCGTCCCCCTCGACGGCGTACCACCCGCGGTCCCGGCAGACCTGTTCCACATGCTCCGCGTCGGTGTCGATGACGACGAACGGTTTTCGCCGCTGTGAGAGGAACTCACAGATCGTCACCCCCATTCGCCCCATGCCGCACACGATGTAATGGTCTTCCAGCTTTCTGATGTCTCGTTCCATGCGGCGTCTCTCCAGCATTCTTCGAAACTCGGTGTTGATGACGAACTGTCCCAACTGAAAGGCACTGTACGTGAAAATGCTGAGTCCGCTGACGAGGTACAGCATGACGAACACCATCGCCGCCGGCGTCTGACCGCCGTCGCGTGAGCCAACCGTCGTGAGCGTGATGACCGCCAGATAGACCGACTCGAGCCAGGGACGGTCGCCCGTGAGATGGAACCCGATCGTGCCCACACCAATGAGCGCCAACAGCAGCGTGACAATGACGACCGCGCGTTTCACCGGCGCTCCGAAACCAGAAGCCATGCCTTGAATCCAAGCCCGCGGGCCACGCTCCGTGGGCAACACTCACCGACTCTGCCTGCTCCCCAACCCGAACAGCCGCCGTGCCACAGGCCCGACGGGCAAGTCCCCCTGTACGAGCGCCTCCGCCCGCCCCGCTCGCTGCAAGACGTTCTCAGCCGCCAGAAACCCGCTCCGCACGGCCCCCTCCATCGTCGCGGGCCATCCGGTGTTCGTCCAGTCGCCCGCCAGTTGTAAATTGGCAATCGGCGATTGTTGGCCAGGCCGCAACATCTGGGCACCCGGCAGCGGCGAAAAAACGGCCCGATGTTCGGTCACGACCCGTGTGTGCAGCAGTGTCGCCTCCCGGACGCGCGGCCACAACTCCGCCAACTCACCGACCACCGCCGCGACGACCTCCGCTTGCGGTTTCGCCGCAACGCCGCGGCTCGCACTGATGACGACTTGCAAGTAGGAGAGTTGAGGGTTGAGAGTTGAGGGTTGAGAGTGAGAGTTTGCGAGATGCGAATTGGAATCTGATCTCTCAGTTCTCAGAACGGACGCCGCCGCTTGTGGCTCTTCGCCCTCCGCCCTCGGCTCTCCGCCCTCCGCCCGCGCAAACACCCACTGGCTCAGCCGACCGACCAGCACCGCGTGCGGCACGTCGAGCACCGGGCGGTCGAACCAAAGGTGCACACTGGAGATGGGGGCTGACTCCAATTGTGATGCCCCACTGATACTCGGGTGATCCGCCAGAGACGGCGGCACGATGTCGCTCAGGCGATGCCACGGGACCGCGAGGACGAATTCGTCCGCCTCGATTCGTTCTCCGGACCGCAGACGGGCCGCAACGACTCGCTCCGCCCGCTCCTCCAGTTGGTCCACTCCGGCCCGTGTGCGGACCACGGCTCCGCGCGAACACAAGCAGTCGGTCAGGCGTTGCCCGTACAGTTCATCAAGCGGCACGGTCGGCAGCGAGACCCGCCATCCGTCGCGATTGGCCAGGAACCCGTCCACAAACACCTTTCGCGCTGCCGGCACGCTGATCCGCTCGGCGGTCTCGCTGAGCGCACTCACGAGGATGACGTCCCAGAACCGGTCCCGCACATTCGCCGTGCGGCTGTGTCTGTCGAGCCATTCGCCAAACGAGACATCATCCGCCGTCGCCCAGCGTGAGCGCGCGAGTTCCCGAAGGTCGAGGGCCAATCGTAGTTTCTCGCGGAAGGACAGATACCGCAGTCCCATCAGGGTGTGCGCGAGGTGCAACGGGGCCGGTCCGGGATTGGCTCGGAACCGGCATCGTTCTCCGGCCGGACCGATGAATGTGAGTTCCGGCTCCTCGCGAAACAAATCATCGATGCCGACCATCCGGCAAAAGTGCAGGAGGTTCGTGCAACACCCCATGCTGACATGCTGGCAAGTGTCGATCCACGTGCCGGTCTCGGCATCGAGGAACGAACCGGCCCGCCCCCCGAGCCGCGGTCGCGATTCGAGCAAAGTCACGGCAAGCCCCCGCTCGACGAGCGCCGCCGCCGCCGACAGCCCCGCCAGTCCGCCGCCGACAATCAGCACCTGCTTGTTCATGTTGCGAGATCGGAGGCACGCTGGACGGCTAGGTTGGTCCTTGGGCGGTGCCGTAGTGCCGTAGGGTGGGCTGTGCCCACCAAGGGGGGAAGTGTCAGTCGGGTCGTGAGCCGCTTGTTCGACGGTGGGCACTGCCCACCCTACAAATCATGGCGCGAATCCGGAAGCACGGAGACACCTCGTCAGTCCAGCCTGTTGCGTTTTCGCTCTCGCTGGGTCAAAGTCTCATGATCGAAACCTGTTTTCAGCCTCCATCGTGCTGGACGAAACAACATGCAATTGGGGCTTTTCTCTGTCAGTTATGCAGGCGACTGGGGCCAGCACCGGTTGGATTCGTCTGATGTCATCGCCAAGGCGGCTGAGCTGGGCTACGACTGCGTGATGCTGGCGGGCAAACGGCCGCATCTCTCACCGCTTGACGGCAACCCGGATCGGCTGGCGACGCTGAGAGCCGCATTGGAGGAGCACGGCGTCTCCTGTGGAGCAATCGCCGGTTACACCGACCTGTCGCCATCGGTCGCGGTCGAGATTCCGTACTTGGAGATGCAGATCGCCTATGTCGAGTCCCTGTCGCGGATGGCGGCGGCACTGGGGGCACCGCTGGTCCGGGTGTTCACCGCCTACGAGGTCGATGGGCATGCCCCGATGGCGATCTGGAAGGATGTCGTCACCACGCTGCAGGAGATGTGCGACCGTGCGGCTGCCCACGACGTCACCCTGGCCGTGCAGAACCATCACGACATCGCCGTCCACACTGACGCCCTGCTGGAACTGCTGAACGACATCGACCGGCCCAACTGCAAGCTGGGCTTTGATGCGTGGTCGCCCGCCCTGCGGGGTGAGGACCTCTACGCGGCGGCGAAACGCATGGCTCCGCATACGGCGATGACCACAAGTGCCGACTACATCCGGCTGCCGCGATTCCGGTATCAGCCGTCATTGGTCAACTACGAACGGACCGAGCCGGACATGGTGCGAGCGGTCCCCTTCGGCGAGGGGTTCATCGACTACGAAGCGTTCTTTCGCGGCCTCCAGGACGGCGGCTTCGACGGTCTGGCCAACTATGAAATGTGCTCCCCGGTCCGAGGTGGCGGCGATCTGGGCAACCTCGACAGCTACGCCGGCCGCTATGTCCAATGGGCGAGAGAGCGAACGCGCACCTGAGCAGAACCTGTGCCTCTCAGGGCGATTTTGGCTATCCTCTTGAAAGCGGGGGAGAGTTCGTTACCGTGGGTGACAATTTTGCGCTGCGAGACGGCGGTGTGTCCAGACGTCGACGCTGGTTTGACTGGTGCGGCTCGGCGTTGCCTCGCGGCTAACAACTCACAACTCACAACTCACAACTCACAACCCACAACCCACAACCCACAACACCCGACTCAATCAACCGTGCCACGCCGCGAAGACATCTCGAAGATTCTGATCATCGGTTCCGGGCCCATCATCATCGGGCAGGCGTGTGAGTTCGATTATTCGGGGACTCAGGCCTGCAAGGCGCTGCGGGATGAGGGGTATGAGGTCGTGCTGGTCAACTCGAACCCGGCGACCATCATGACTGACCCGGGGACCGCCGACCGCACGTACATCGAGCCGATCACCTGGCAATATGTCCGGAAGATCATCGAGGTCGAGCGACCGGACGCGCTGCTGCCCACGCTGGGGGGGCAGACCGGACTCAACACGGCGATGGACCTACATCACAAGGGGGTGCTGGAGGAGTTCGGCGTGGAGATGATCGGCGCGCGGGCCGATGTGATTGCCAAGGCGGAAGGACGCGACTCGTTCAAGGAGGCGATGCAGAAGATCGGCCTCGACCTGCCCCAATCGGCGACGGTCCGCAACATGGACGAAGCCCGGGCGGCGGTGGAGGAAATCGGGCTGCCGATCATCATCCGCCCGTCGTACACGCTGGGGGGGACCGGCGGCGGCATCGCCTATAACCGGGAGGAGTTCGCGCAGAAGGTCCGCTACGGCCTCAAGCTCTCGCCCACCACGGAAGTGCTGCTCGAAGAGTCGGTACTGGGGTGGAAAGAGTACGAAATGGAGGTGATGCGCGACTGTGCGGATAACTGCGTGATCATCTGTTCAATCGAAAACTTCGACCCGATGGGGGTGCACACGGGCGATTCGATCACCGTCGCTCCGACACAGACGCTCTCGGACAAGGAGTATCAGCGGATGCGGGACGCGACGTTCGCCTGCATCCGGGAGATTGGCGTGGAGACCGGCGGGTCGAACGTGCAGTTCGCGGTCAATCCGGCTGACGGGCGGATGACGATTATCGAGATGAACCCGCGGGTCAGCCGTTCGTCCGCACTGGCGTCAAAGGCGACCGGGTTTCCGATTGCCAAGATCGCCGCCAAACTGGCGGTCGGGTATCGGCTCGACGAGATTCCCAACGACATCACCCGCGAAACGCTCGCCTGTTTCGAGCCGACGATTGATTATGTCGTCACGAAAATTCCTCGATGGACGTTCGAGAAGTTCCCGGATGCCGATCCCACGCTCACCGTGCAGATGAAATCGGTCGGCGAGACGATGGCGATCGGCCGGACATTCAAGGAGTCGCTGCAGAAGGCGCTGCGTGGACTGGAGATCGGCCATTTCGGTCTCGGCGGGGGCATTAAAGACCTGTGGGGCACCAATAAACAGCCGCCCAACGACGAAATCCGCCGCAAGCTGGCGATCCCCAATTGCGATCGTGTGTTCTTCCTGCGTTACGCCCTCAAGGCGGGCATGTCGCTCGATGAGATGCACAACCTCACGTCGATCGACCCCTGGTTTCTGCGACAACTGCGCGATCTCGTGCGACTGGAGGACGAAATCCGCACGGTCGACTATCTGGACGACGTGACCGACGACATGCTCCTCCGCGCGAAACAGCACGGCTACTCCGACCGGCAGCTCGCTCGCTGGTGGCGGTCAAGCGAGATGGACGTCCGCCGGCATCGCAAGGAGCGGGGCATTGTGGCGACGTTCAAGCAGGTCGACACGTGTGCGGCGGAGTTCGAGGCGTACACGCCGTATTACTACTCGACGTATGAGAGCGAAGATGAAACGCCTTCAACAGTGTCCAGGGTCCAGAGTCCAGTGTCCAGTGTTGAGAATGGGACACTGGACACTGGACACTCAGCACGGGACAGATATCGTCGCGTGATGATCCTCGGCGGGGGGCCGAATCGGATCGGGCAGGGGATCGAGTTCGACTACTGCTGCTGCCATGCGTCGTATGCGATGCAGGAGTTGGGCATCGAGAGCATCATGGTCAACTCGAACCCGGAGACGGTTTCGACCGACTACGACACGAGCGACCTGTTGTTTTTCGAGCCGCTCACCACCGAAGACGTGCTCAACATTTGTGACCGGTTGGAACCGGACGGCGTGATCGTGCAGTTCGGGGGGCAGACGCCGCTCAATCTGGCGCGGGGTCTCGAAGCGGCCGGCGTGCCGATCATCGGCACGTCTCCGGACATGATCGACGCGGCGGAAGACCGCGAGCGGTTTCAGGCGATTCTCCGCAAGCTCGGATTGCGACAGCCGCCCAACGGGATCGCAACGAATGTCGAACAGGCCCGCGCGCAGGCGGACCGGATCGGTTATCCGGTGCTCGTGCGGCCCAGTTATGTGCTGGGCGGCCGCGCGATGGAGATTTGTTTCGACGAAGGCGATCTCGTCAACTACATGACGCATGCCGTCGATGCGTCCCCGGACAAGCCGGTGCTGATCGACCGGTTTCTGGAGGATGCGATCGAAGTCGACGTTGACGCGATCTCCGACGGCGAGACGACGCTCGTGGGGGGCGTGATGGAGCACATCGAAGAGGCGGGGGTCCACAGCGGCGATTCAGCCTGTGCGCTGCCGCCCTATTCGTTGTCGCAACCGGTGATCGACGAAATCAAGCAAGCGACCTACGCACTGGCGAAGGAACTGCAAGTGCGCGGGTTGATGAACATTCAGTTTGCGGTGAAGAAAGTGCAGAGTCCGGTGTCCAGTGTCCAGCGTGAAGCTCCAGCGCACGGTGCACTGGACTCGGGACACTCAACACTAGACTCCGAGGTGTACGTCATCGAAGTCAATCCGCGGGCGTCTCGCACATCGCCATTTGTGTCGAAGGCGACCGGGCTGTCGCTGGCGAACATGGCGGCGAAGGTGATGGTGGGCGTGTCGTTGGCGGAGCAGGGGATCACGGAGGAAGTTTGGCCGGCACACACGTCGGTCAAGGAGAGCGTGTTCCCGTTTTCGCGGTTCGCCGGCGTGGACATCATCCTGGGACCGGAGATGCGGTCAACCGGCGAGGTGATGGGGATCGACGACGATTTTTCGGCTGCGTTCGCCAAAAGCCAGCTCGCCGCCGGCGTTGACCTGCCCACTGAAGGGACCGTGTTTATCAGTATGGCGCGGGCCCATAAGCAGGCGATCATCGATCCGGCACGGCGGCTCCAGAAGCTCGGCCTCAAGATTATCGCAACCTCCGGCACGGCGGACTCTCTGCGGGAGGCGGGGCTGGAGGTGGAGACGGTCCGAAAGGTGCAGGAGGGGCGTCCCAATCTGCTCGATCTCATGGCCAATGGCGACGTGCAATTCATCTTCAACACGCCCAGCGGCAAGGGCAGCCGCACGGATGAGGGGCGTATTCGGGCGGCGGCGGTGACGTATGGCGTTCCCTGCGTAACAACGATGCCCGGCTGCGAAGCAATGGTGCGGGCGATTGAATCGCTCAGCGAGAACCCGACCCCGCACGTCCGCGCCATCCAGGATTGGACGAGTGGCGTGGCGGTGAAGAGTTGAGAGTTGAGAGTTGAGAGTTGAGAGTTGAGAGTTGAGAGTTGAGAGTTGAGAGTTGAGAGTTGAGAGTTGAGAGTTGAGAGTTGAGAGTTGATTGCGGTCGACGCTAGCGGCTTCGCACGAGGTCGGGGCATGGGGTGATCGATGTTCACCGATGGTGCGAAACCGCAAGCGATGCCCGTGGCTGGCTCACGTTCCAGGACGCCCGCTCGGGTCCGATGGGCGGTTGCCGGGCTGTTGGCCATTCACGCGGGGCTGCTGGTGAATCTGGCGGTGCGGTACAGTCCGACGGTCGACGAAGTGGGGCATCTGCCGGCGGGGTTGTACACGTGGGAATTCGGTCGGTTCGACCTGTTTCGGGTCAATCCCCCACTGGTGAGGACCATTGCCGCGCTGCCGGTCTGGCTCGTTGGTCCGGAGTACGACTGGAGCAGTTATCGCGGGGGCCTGACGGCGCGGCCGGAGTGGCGTCTGGGCCGCGATCTGATGCGGGCGAACGGTGAGCGGTCCTTTCTTTACTTCACGTGGGCGCGGTGGATGCTGATTCCACTGAGCCTGCTGGGCGGCGTTGTCTGTCTCCTCTGGGCCCGGGATCTGTATGGCGACGCAGCCGGCCTGACGGCGCTGACACTGTGGTGCTTTTCGCCGACCGTTCTTGCTTACGGGTCGCTGATCACACCCGATCTCAGCGCGGCTGCGGTGGGGGTGACGGCCGCGTACTGCTTCTGGTGTTGGTTGCACCGGCCGAGCGGCGTGAGGACGTTCATCGCGGGACTGACGTTGGGGCTCGCTGCGCTCACCAAAACGACGTGGATCATCCTATTCGCACTCTGGCCGCTGCTGTGGGCAACATGGATTGTGGTTGAAGGTCGAAGGTTGAAAGTCGGAGATCGAAGGTCGAAGGTCGATCCTCTCCACTCTCAACCCTCAACTCTCAACTCTCGACCGCAAAGCATCAACCAACTCGCCAAGCTCGTGGGAATCATGGGGCTGTGGCTGTATGTCGTCAACGTTGGCTACGGGTTCAACGGGTCGTTTCAACGCCTGGGGGACTATCACTTCGTCAGCCTCACGTTGAGCGGGGAGGAGTTTCGGAGTGGCGCGACGGAAGTCGGGAGCAACCGGTTCGTGGGGACTCCGCTGGAGCGGGTGCCCGTTCCGGTACCGCGGGATTTTGTGACCGGGATCGATCTGCAGAAGTGGGACTTCGAGAAGGGGAAGTGGTCGTATCTGCGTGGGGAGTGGAAGCGTGGCGGCTGGTGGTGGTACTACCTGTACGCGGCGGCGGTGAAGGAGCCGCTGGGGACGTGGTGCCTGTTGGGACTGGCGGCGGTGGCAGCGTGGAGGGTTCCCCGCACGGGGGGAGACTGGCGTGACACGCTGGTGTTGTTGACGCCGGGGTTGGTGCTGTTCGTGCTGGTCAGTTCGCAGACCGGGTTCAATCGCTACTTGCGGTACGTGCTGCCGGCGTTTCCGTTTGTGTTCATCGGGGCGTCGCAGGCGGTCCGACTTGTGGAGCGGGCGAGTTTTCGTTGGGTGTTGCCGGTGGGCGGGGCGCTGGCCTGGTCGGTGGCGAGCAGCCTGTGGGTGTATCCGCACAGCCTGTCATACTTCAACGAAGCGGCGGGCGGACCGGCACACGGGCACGAGCATCTCGTTGACGCCAATGTCGATTGGGGGCAAAGCCTGTTCGAGCTGCGGGACTGGCTCACAGCGCATCCGGAGGCAGCTCCGGTCGGGGTGGCGTGCCAAGCATTTGTGCCACTGGAGGTGCTCGGACTGGAGTTCGCACCTGTGCCGGATGTGCCGCAGCCGGGGTGGTTCGTCGTCAGCCGCCATGATCGGCATCGGCGGTCGGGGGAGTATGACTGGTTCGCAGAGTTGTCACCGGTGGAGAGCATCGGGGGAACGATGGACGTGTATCATGTGACGCCGCAGGACGCGGAGCGGGTTCGTCGAGTGTTGGGTGTGCGATGACGATCAGATATTTGCACCGCACGTTTAGCCGCACATTGCAAATGTGCGGCTAAACGTGAAACGTGCGGCGAAACGGCTGCTGGACGTGACGATGTGGATCGGGGATACTGGACGAGCGATGCGACTCTCACGTTCATGACCGGTCAAAACGAGGCTTCGATGGACAAATTGCGAATACTGGCGATGCTGCTCATCGGCGTGACGACGGTCCCTCTGTTGGGGACGCCGGTTGCTGCGGCCGAGGAGCCGCTTCGCGAAGACCGGCTGATGATCGCATCGCCGGGGGAGTTGCCGGTGCTGATCACCGCTCCGCATGGGGGAACGACGGGGATTGCCGGTGTGCCGGTCCGTGAGGTTCGGCAGGGCGAGCGGGTGACTTTGCGTCGGGATGAACTGACGAACCGGCTGGCGATGCACATGGCTGACGAGTTGGAGCGGCGGCTCGGCAAGCGGCCGTACTTGGTCGTCGCCGAGTTTTCGCGGAAGTCACTGGACGCCAATCGGCCCGAAGCGACGGCGTACCAGCATCGGGCGGCAGCGGCTCATTACCAGGACTACCATGGCGAGATTTCGCGGTTCACGGAGGAGATTCGCAAGAAATGGGGACACGGACTGTTGCTCGACCTGCACGCCCAGTGGCAACGTCCGGAGGCGATCATGCGCGGGACCCGCGATGGGCACACGGTGAGTGGACTGCTGAAACGCCGCGGCTGGGAGGGGTTGCTTGGCCGGGAGAGTCTGCTCGGCTCGCTGCGGGCGTCTGGTGTCGATCTGTTTCCACCGCCGGGAGAAAGCGAGGGGCGATGGACGCATATCGGCAGCTTTACCGTGGTGACACACGGCCGGGACGGCATCGACGGGTTGCAATTGGAGATCGGCAGCGGCCTGTGCGACAGCGAAAACGACGTGCAGCAACTGGCCCGGCAACTCGCTGTCGGAATTGAGACGCATCTCAAGGCGGAGCAGCAACTCCCGTCCGTTGACGGCGGGGATGAGGATGCTGCGTTGACAGCGCTGGTTGGCCCAAAAGAGGACGAGCCGGCGACCTCGGGTTCAGATGATTCTGAGCCTGCCGGTTCCCTCAACGAGGCCGAACAGGCATTTGTTGATCTGCTGGCGAACTGCGTGCTCGTCGGCCGGTTCTCGATTGACGGGACCAATCCGGGGACTGCGAACCCTGAGCGGTACGCCATCACGAAGGTCACCAAGACGGGAGGCGATAACTGGATCGTCGAGGCACGCATCACTTATGGCCAAGTCGATATTCCGGTGCCCGTGCCGGTCAAGGTGCATTGGGCGGGCGATACGCCGGTGATCTCTCTGACCGACCTCAAAATCCCCGGCCTGGGTGAGGGCTTTACGACGCGCGTGCTGTTTTACAAGGACCGCTATGCCGGCTCCTGGTATCACGGCAAAGTCGGCGGCCATATGTGGGGCAGGATCGAACAGGGGGAGCGGCCCTCGACGGACGGCACGGAGCCGGGTCCATGATCCGGCACGCTCTCCTTTCCTGTTGTCTGGGCTCAGTTACCAGAACTTGGTTGTCAGGGCGGGTCATGCCGTCGACGGACCCCCGTTACGGATGCGTTTGAAATGGCCGCGCTGATTCTTCTGGCGGGACTGATCGTCCTCACTGTGGGTGCGGAACTGCTGATTCGCAGTGCCGTGAAGCTGTCGCTGGCGGCGCGGGTCTCCCCACTCGTCATTGGGTTGACGGTCGTCGCCTTCGGGACGAGTGCGCCGGAGATGTCCGTGGGCATCCAGTCGGCGTGGCGGGGGCAGCCGGACCTGACGGTGGGCAACGTGATTGGCAGCAACATCTTTAACGTGTTGGTGGTCCTGGGGTTATCCGCGACGATCGTTCCGCTCATCGTGTCGCAGAAGGTGGTCCGGTTTGACGTTCCGGTGATGATTCTGTTGTCGCTGCTGTTCTACGGACTGGCACTTGACGGAGCGATCGGACGGATTGACGGAATGCTGTTGTTCGGCCTGTTGGTGGCTTACCTGACGTTTTCGATTGTCAAGAGCCGGGGCGAGTCGGCGTCGGTTCAGGAGGAATACACACAGGAATTCGGCGGCGACCACGTGCCGTCGACGGCCGTCGGATTGATTCTCTGGGGCGGTCTGGGGGTCGCCGGGTTGGGATTGCTCGTGCTGGGTACGCGTTGGTTTTGTGATGGTGCTGTCGAAATTGCCCGAGCGTTGGGGGTTTCGGAACTGGTGATCGGATTGACCGTGATCGCCATCGGGACGTCGCTGCCGGAAGTATTTACCTCGGTCGTGGCGGCGTGGAAGGGCGAGCGGGACATCGCAGTCGGGAACGTCGTGGGCAGCAACCTGTTCAACATTCTGGGCGTGATCGGGAGTGCGGCGGCGATCGCGCCGGACGGCGTGCCAGTCTCAGCTGCGGCCCTTCAATTCGATCTCCCAGTGATGATCGCTGCGACGGTCGTCTGTCTGCCGGTGTTTTTCACGGGGCATTTGATCGCCCGCTGGGAGGGGGTGCTGTTCCTGGGATACTATGTCGCCTACTTGGCCTTCTTGGTGATGGCGGCGACGAATTCGGCATGGTCCCGCACGGCGGCAGGTGTGATGTTGGGGTTCGTTGTCCCCTTGACGGTGATCACGCTGCTGGTCGGGGTCGTCCGCGGCCTGAAGGACAATCCCCCCCCTCCGAGCGATGTGCCGCCGCCTGGTGATGGGCAGCGTCCTGCGAACTCGCCCGCTCTTGCGGAATCCTCACTTCCTGGCGATTGATTCTTCGTGATCGAAAGTGTTTCCCATGTTGCGGTCGGCGATACTGCGTTCGGCGTTCCTCTGTGTGGCGATTGGGATGACGTCCATGTTCTCAATCTCTCTCGCCGCTGATGGGCTACCGCGGTTGTCGGAGGTTCAGGTTGTCAGCACGGTTGACGGGGAAAAGCAGCCGGTCCGGTACTGGGCGCCGGAGTCGGCAAAGACGCAGCCGACGCCCGTGCTGGTCTCTCTGCACACCTGGAGCGGCGACTACACGCAGGACCGTTCGGAATGGCTGCGGGAGGCGGTCAAGCGCGGGTGGATTTACGTGCAACCCAATTTTCGAGGCCGCAACGATCATCCGGAAGCCTGCGGGTCCGCTCTGGCGCGGCAGGACATCCTCGATGCGTTGGACTGGGCGATCGGACAGTTCAAGGCGGACACCGCCCGCGTCTATCTGGCGGGGACTTCGGGCGGCGGACATATGAGCCTGTTGATGGCGGCGAGGCATCCGGAGCGGTTCTCGGCGGTCTCCGCCTGGGTGGGGATCAGCGATTTGGCCGACTGGTATCGGTTTCAATCGCCGGAGGGAAAACCGGGCAATTATGCGCGGATGGTCGCCGCCAGTTGTGGGGGGCCGCCTGGCGCCTCAGAGGAGGCCGACCGGGAGTATCGCGAGCGGTCGCCGATCCATTTCCTGCAAAACGCGGTCGGACTGCCGTTGGACATCAGCGCGGGTATCAACGATGGCAAGACCGGGTCCGTGCCGATCCACCATTCTCTGCGGGCATTCAACGTCGTCGCGGCGGCGGGCGGGCACGAGACCGTTCCGGAACCAACAATGGACGAGCTGTGGGACCAGGGCCGGTTGTCGTCGCCGCAACCGGGTGATGAGGCCGTCGATCCGACTTACGGGCGAGCCATTCTGCTCAGACGGTCGGCCGGCAAGGCCCGGGTGACGATCTTCGACGGGGGCCATGAGGACCTTCCCGGCGCAGCTTGCAACTGGCTGGCGACGCAGACGCGGCCAACCAGTCGTGGGACGGCGTCGAATCACCCGCACCGCTGAGTCCGCTTCGTGCGAATCTGTTGTTCGGCTTCTCTTCCGAACAGGAAATCATCCCCCCCCCGGCACGGGTGCGTTTCGTCCGCAGACCCACTACAGTGTTCGCGCTGCCGGGCGGCTGTTGGTCTCTCGGAGAGTGAGTGACTGGCGAGATCTGCGCAGCATCAGGGTGAGTTTTCGGTCGAGGAGACGGACGGGTGGGCTTTCATAACATCTCGCAAGCCGGGGGCATCGGCCTTGCTGTGACGGGCCTGACGATCGTGTTTGCCGCATTGGTGCTGGTGAGTCTGTTCATCGCGGGGCTGCCGCGCGTATTGCCGCTGATTAATGCCCTCCTGCCGGTCGCAGAAGGCCACCACGGGGTTGCGACCTCTTTGGCGACATCGCCCACGGCTGCGTCTGTCGCGACGAACGCATTGAGTGACGAAGTTGTGGCGGCTATTGGCGTTGTGCTCCACAAGCGTCAGGCTGAGTGACGAGCATTCCGGCCGCTTTTCAATGGATTCAAACTGGCAGCTCCCCCCTCTTGACGCCTCGGCTCGCATGGACATCCTGGTCAACTTTTTGAAGCACACCGGTTTTGCCCAGATGGAGTTGGGCAACGCGCTGATGATCGTGATTGGCTGCGTGTTCATCGGCCTGGCGATTCGCAAGGATTACGAGCCGCTGTTGCTGGTGCCGATCGGGATGGGCGTCATCGTCGGCAACATCCCGTATGTCGCGACGATGTCGCTGGGCGTGTACGACAGTTGGTTGCCCATTGCAGAGGGAGGGAAGGGCAGCCTGCAGGGTGCCAGTGTGCTGTCGATTATCTACTTCGGCGTGAAGTACGGTCTGTTTCCGCCGCTGATCTTTCTTGGCATCGGAGCGATGACCGACTTTTCGACGATGCTGTCGAACCCCAAACTGGTGCTCCTGGGGGCGGCGGCCCAAATCGGTGTTTTCCTCACGCTGCTGGGGGCGTTGTTTCTCGGCTTTACGCCGGAAGAGGCAGCTTCAATCGGCATTATTGGGGGAGCGGACGGGCCGACGGCCATCTTTCTGTCATCACAACTGGCTCCCGACTTGCTGGGAGCGATCGCCATCTCCGCGTATTCGTACATGGCGCTTGTGCCGGTGATTCAGCCGCCGATCATGAAGCTGCTGACGACCCGTGAGGAGCGGCTGATTCGCATGGCCCCTCCCCGGGAAGTGTCCCGCCGGGAGCGGATGATTTTCCCGGTGGCCGCGTTCCTCATTTGTGCGTTGATCGCCCCCGGCGCCCTGACACTGCTGGGCATGCTGTTCTTCGGCAACTTGCTGAAGGAATCGGGTGTGACGGAACGTCTCGCCGGGACGGCGCGGACCGCGCTGATCGACATCGTCACGATCATGCTCGGGTTTGCCGTCGGCGCGAGCACGCAGGCGTCGATGTTTTTGCGAACCGACTCGCTGAAGATATTCGCTTTGGGTGCCGCATCTTTCGCCGTCGCGACTGCCGGGGGGGTGCTGTTCGCCAAGTTGATGAACCTGTTCCTGACGGAGAAGATCAACCCCCTGATCGGCGCCGCCGGTGTCTCGGCAGTGCCGGACTCAGCCCGCGTGGCCCAAATGGTCGGCCAACAGGAAGACCCTCACAACATGCTCCTGATGCACGCCATGGCCCCCAACGTCGCCGGCGTCATCGGCTCAGCGATCGCCGCGGGGGTGCTGTGGAGCGTGCTGGCCAAGTGAGGACGGGGTTCAACGCGGAGGCGCAGAGATCACGCGGAGAGTCGGTGAGGGAATTGGAGATGTTGGAAGAATCGGCACTCACAGAACAGGTGATCGGGGCGGTGATTGAGGTGCATCGGCATCTGGGGCCGGGATTATTGGAGTCGGCCTATCAGAAGTGCCTTGCGCGAGAACTTCGATTGCGGGACATGGAGTTTCAGACCGAAGTGGCATTGCCCGTAGAGTACAAAGACATGCGATTAGAGACGGGCTTTCGCCTCGATTTCCTCGTCGCCAGAAAAGTCATCATCGAGGTGAAGTCCGTCGAATCGGTTGGCCCGGTTCACGAAGCCCAACTCCTCACGTACCTCCGTCTCAGCGGTTGCCCCGTCGGCCTGCTCATCAACTTCAACGTTCCTGTCCTGAAGAACGGCATCATTCGCCGCGTGATGACCAGGAACCAATAACCTCTCCGCGGCCCTCCGCGTGATCTCTGCGCCTCCGCGTTCAACGGGACGACCAATGACTAAAAAAATCACCTTCATGTGTACGGCGTTTCGGGACGGGTTTCAGTCCGTCTATGGGGCGCGGGTGTTTACCAGGGACTTCCTGCCGGCGGTCGAGGCGGCGCGGGATGCGGGCATCTCGTATTTTGAGGCGGGTGGCGGGGCGCGGTATCAGTCGTTGTACTTCTACTGCAACGAAGATGCTTTTGACATGATGGACGCCTTCCGGGAAACCGCCGGACCGGAGGCTAATCTGCAGACGCTCGCGCGGGGGGTGAACGTCGTCGGGTTGGAGTCGCAGTCGTCGGACATCATCGACCTGCATGCCAAGCTGTTCGAAAAGCATGGGATCACCACGATCCGCAACTTTGACGCGCTGAACGACGTCAACAACCTCGTTCATTCGGGGCAGTGCATCGCCAAACATGGGCTGAAGCATCAGGTCTGCGTCACGCTGATGCAGTTGCCGCCGGGATGCAAGGGGGCTCACGATGCGGACTTCTACGAGAAGACGCTGCGGGGCATTCTCGATGCCGACATTCCGTTCGACTCGGTCTGTTTCAAGGACGCCTCGGGCACCTGTGTGCCGAGTACGGTGCATGAGACGATCAAACGGGCCCGTAAGATTCTCGGGCCGGAGATGTTCATCCACTATCACACGCACGAAACAGCCGGAATCAGCGTACTGGGGAACAAAGCCGCGCTCGATGCGGGAGCCGATGCCATCGACCTGTCGATGGCGCCCTGTTCCGGGGGGACGTGCCAGCCGGACATCCTGGTGATGTGGCACGCCCTGCGGGGCAGCGAATACGACCTGGGCATCGACCCGGAAAAAATACGCGAGGCGGAGGAAGTCTTCAAGGAATGCATGGCTGACTACTTCCTCCCGCCGGAAGCGGTCGCGGTCGAGCCGCTGATCCCCTGGAGCCCCATGCCAGGCGGGGCGCTGACCGCCAACACGCAGATGCTCCGCGACAACGGCATCATGGACAAGTTCCCGGAGATGATTCGGGCGATGTCCGAAGTCGTTCGCAAGGGGGGCTTCGGGACGAGCGTCACGCCGGTCTCACAGTTCTATTTTCAGCAGGCGTTCAACAACGTGATGTTCGGCGAATGGCAGAAGATCGCCGAGCCGTACGGGAAAATGGTACTCGGCTACTTTGGGAAGACGCCCGTCCCGCCGGACCCGGAGGTCGTCAAGCTGGCAAGCGAACAGCTCGAACTGGAGCCGACGACCACTCCTCCGATCGAACTGAACGACGCGGATCCGAACAAGGGCGTCGAAGCGGCCCGGAAAATCTGCCGGGAGCACGGCTTCGACGACACGGAAGAGAACATTTTTATCGTCGCCTCCTGCAAGGAGAAGGGAGTCGCATTCCTCAAGGGCGAAGCGACTGTCGGCGTCCGGAAAGTCGACAAACACGCGGGCGATGCCGGCCCCCAAGGAGCGTCAGCCGCCGCCGGACCGGCGGTTTACGACGTGACGGTTAACGGCAAGCGGTATTCGCTTCGGGTCGACGGAAACACGGCAACGGTCAACGGGAAGGCCTATTCGGTCGACCTCAAGGTCGCTGCGGAGGGGTCTTCCGACGGAGGCGGGACGGCTGTCGTGACCGCTGCCCACGATGTTCACGCCCAGATGCCCGGCAAGGTGCTGAAGCTGCTCGCCAACGTGGGCGATGCCGTCCAGGACGATCAGCCGATCCTCGTGCTGGAGGCAATGAAGATGGAAGTCCCGGTGAATGCCCCGGTCGCCGGGACGATTACGTCGGTCGACGTGGCCGCCGGTGAGCAGGTTGCCAATGGCCAAAAGCTGGCCAGTATCGGCTGAGGTGTCTTGGCCAGGTCGTGTTGACATTCAATCCGTCGATTTTTCCCCAGGAAATGGGGTCGCACCGGTTGTCCCAACCCGTGCGACCCAGTTCGTATGTCGACACGACCTAGTCAATGGTCACAATGCAACCGGGAAGGAGAGTTCTCAATGATGCGTGAACAGTCTTTTGCTCTGGCGGTCGCCGGCATAATGTCGGCAGCGGTGATGGGGAGCCTTTCTGCGGGTCTCGCGCAGGCAGCCGCTCCGGAAGGGCCCACGTTTGAGAAGATTCGAATCTCCGAGGAATACTTTGCCGAGGGTGCCGGATTCGGTGACTTCAACCGGGACGGGACGATGGATGTTGTCTGCGGACCGTACTGGTTCGCCGGTCCGGACTACCGAGCGCGGCATCAGTTTCATGACGGCGGGGCTTTCCCGAACGACAGGGGTTACTCAGACGTCTTCTTCTCCTACGGATACGACTTCAACGGCGACGGCTGGTCCGACGTCCTGAGACTCGGTTTCCCGGGCACGCCCGCCTATTGGTTCGAGAATCCGCAGGGACAGACGGGCGAGTGGTCGCGGCATCAAACCTTGCCGAACATCGACAACGAATCCCCCGACTTCACGGACATCACCGGGGACGGACGCCCGGAGATCATCTGCTCCGCTGCCGGGCGGCTGGGATACGGGACCTTCGACCCCGAGAACCCCACGCAGGAGTGGACGTTTCACGTGATTTCCGACGCCGGACCGTGGCAGCGGTTTACGCACGGCTTGGGGGTTGGGGACGTCAACGGCGACGGACGGTCCGATCTGCTGACCGCCTCCGGGTGGTTCGAGCAGCCGGCGGCGGCGGACGACGATCCTCTGTGGGAATTCCAACCGTACGCATTCTGCCCCGGCGGTGCCCAGATATTCGCGGACGACATCGACGGCGACGGCGACAATGACGTCATCACCGGCATGCAGGCCCATGCGTGGGGACTGAGTTGGTTCGAGAACATCGCCGGACCGGATGGCGGCATCGATTTCCAGCCGCACACGATTATGGGCAGCACGCCGGCAGAGAGCGCCGAGGGAGTCGCCTTCTCCCAGTTGCATGCGGTCGGCTTACACGACATGGACGGCGACGGACTGAAAGACATCGTCACCGGAAAATGCTACTGGGCCCACAACGGGCACGATCCCGGTGCCCGCGATCCGGCCGTCTTGTATTACTTCCAGCTCATCCGCGAAGATAGCAAGGCCCGTTTCGTTGCACACGAAATCGACGACGACTCGGGCGTCGGACGGCAAATCTCGATCGGCGACCTGAACGACAACGGACGCCCGGACATTGTCGTCGCCAACAAAAAGGGCGTGTTCGTGTTTCGCCAGTGATCTTGCATGCCCCATGATGACAATTTCGCCCGGATATGGGGGCCAAACCGTTTAGCCGCACATTTCAAATGTGCGGCTAAACGGTTGTTGATGCGTGCGATTCAACGCCGTCGTTTGTTCTCTCCACACGAATGGCAACTCATGTCGATGACTGTTCGCACACGTTTCGCCCCTTCGCCGACCGGTTACATGCATATCGGAGGCATGCGGACGGCGCTGTTTAACTGGCTCTGGGCGCGGCACAACGGCGGGCAGTTCATCCTGCGGATCGACGACACCGACCGCGAGCGGAATGTCGACGAGGCGCTGGGCCCTATTCTGCACGCCTTCCGATGGCTGGGACTCGACTGGGACGAAGGACCGCAGGTCGGCGGACCGCTCGGCCCGTATTTTCAGTCGCAGCGAGGTGACCTGTATCGCGAGGCGCTCGATCAGTTGCTGCAAAGCGGCAAAGCGTATCGGGACTTCGATCCGCCGGAGGTCACGCAGACCGATCGCGCTGCTGCGGAGCAGGAAAAGCGACCGTTCCTCAACATTCGCCGCGCGCTGGAACTGTCGGATGCGGAACGAGAACAGTATCTCGCCGAGGGACGTCCGCATGTCGTGCGGTTTCTCATCGATCGCGCGGCGAAGGTGTCGATCGACGATCACATTCGCGGACATGTCGAATGGGATTGCGGGCTGATTGCCGATCCGGTGATCTGCCGGGGGGACGGGTCGCCGCTGTACAACTTTGCCACCGTGGTGGATGACGCGCAGTTGCAGATCACGCATGTCATCCGGGCCGAGGAACATCTGACCAACACAGCCGTGCAGGCACTGCTGTTCGACGCCCTCGGTTATTCGCGGCCCGAATTCGCGCACATTCCGTTTGTCGCCGCGCCCGGCACAAAGGAGAAGCTCTCGAAACGGGAAAAGAAACTGGATAAGTACCGCAAGAGTCCTCAGTTCAAGAAGCTGTTTGACATTGCCGACGAGATCCTGCCGCGGATGGGCCTGTCGCCGTCCGAGTCGCTCAACCCGGTGATGGTGTCGTACTACGAGGCGGTCGGTTTTCTGCCGGAGGCGGTGCTCAACGGGTTGTCGCGGCTCGGCTGGTCGTTGGACGACAAGACCGAACACATGTCACTGCCGTTTGTGACGGAGAATTTCACGTTGGACCGGGTGGTCAAGGGGCCTGCGGGGCTCGACCCGGACAAGCTGCTCGCGTACCAGGAGCACTGGGTCGGCCAGTTATCGACGGACGAGAAAGTCGACCGCTGTTTGCCGTTTCTCACCAAGGCGGGGCTTGTGCAGGAGCCGATCGACGCAGCCGCCGTTCGGTTTGTCAGCCGATTGGTGGACGCCGTCGGCGAGCGACTAAAGCTGTTCAGCGACATCCTGCGTTACGATGAGTATTTCGTGGCGGATGACGCCCTCACCTACGATGAGAAGGCGTTTGAGAAGCGGCTCCGCAAGCCGTCTGAGGCGGCGACGCTACTCGGCGAATTTCGCGAGCATTTTGCAGCCGCAGAGCGGTTCGACGCCGACACGCTCGATGCTCTGCTGCATGAGTGGGTCGGGCAGAAGGACGTTCCGATGGGGAAAATCATCCACGCCTTGCGCGTGGCGACGACCGGCAAGGCAGTTGGTCCGGGGATGTTCGATTGCCTCGCCCTACTCGGAAAAGACCGCTGTCTCATGCGGATCGACCGGGCGCTCGAACGCATTTGAGCGCGGGTCCAGAGAAACCCGCTCCGCCGGACCGATTTCACCAAGCCCATTTAGCCGCGGAGCTTGCTCCGCACTTCGGGCGCACCTTGGAGCCTGCACGGCGAGCAAGCTCGGCGGCTAAGCGACGTGAGGACGTGGCGTGACGGTTGTTTGGCGCGCCGAAACGACCGTTGAAAGCGGATCTATTTCTGATTCGACGACTGGCGTGCGAGTCGCGCTCGCCGTTCGGCCCGACGACGTGCCCGGCGCTGGGTGTCGCTCGGCTTTTCGTAGTATTCCCGCCGGCGCATCTCTCTTTTGATACCGCTGTGCTCGACCAACTTCCGGAACCGACGGACAGCGTCCTGAATCGATTCATTCTCACGCAACCGAAGCTTGACCACTCATTCCTCCCCACTGGGATGACAAATCGGGATGACAACTCTTGAAAAACCGACCGTGCGGCGGTCCATCGTCCGCCGCGCCGAGCGCTGAAACATATCCGATCGGCCACTGTAAAGCAAAGCGGAACTTGCCTTTTGCGCGGACCGGTTGCAGACGTGGGCTGGTTGCGGGACACATGTTCATGTCGCGTCGACAGTCCGGATGCAGCCGCGGATAACACGGATCGGACGGATTCTCGCGGAATTCATCCTAGACGAGTCCCCCTCCACAGAGCCCCGAGCGTCAGCGACGGGTCAATGGCGCTCGGCGACGAGTGACGCAAGACACCCGGCGTCTGGGCACATTCCCGTGTCCTGCATGCATCCGATGGTTGCGGATCCTTCTGGGCGGCTATTGTTCGTCGTCGGTAATCCGCTTGACAAAGGCTTCAAGGATTTGCTTCTTGCAAGGATTTCCGACGGCGATGGAGAACCACGGAAGAAACGGAAGGGGCGGAAAAAGGCCGGTCGGCCGATGACGACGGCGGATGAATCGGCGATCCCCGGACCGAGGCATTCGCGTGATTCGCGGTTGAAAACAGGAAACCACGAATCCGGCGAATGAAATTGATCGTCACGGCCATCAAGACCGCCGTCCGTCCGCGTCTTCCGTGGTTCCAATTTTCTGTCTTTGGTTGCGGCCAGAGGCCGCGTTGGGTTATCCGCGGTCCGTTTGTGCGTACAGACTGACCACGATGAATCACCGTCGGCACCCATGTCTGTTTGGCGAGTTTTCGAGTTCTTGCGAATCCGACGGCAACCTAGCTAAGGTGTTACGTGGATTCGGAGACATCTGAAGGCAACGTGACCGGGAGAGCAGATATGGGGCGATGGTTTCGCGGCGTTGGTCTGATCGCCGTTTGCCTGACGGCACTCGTGCAGAATTGTGCAGCGGTTGCTGACGTAACGCCTCTTCCGCAGGCGCATGCTCATAACGACTATCGCCATGAGCGGCCCCTCGTGGATGCGCTTTCTCATGGATTTTGCAGCGTGGAGGCGGATATTTTTCTGGTCGACGGCGAATTGCTCGTCGGGCATGATCGTGCTGAGCTTCGACCGGACCGCACGTTGCAGCGGCTGTATCTCGACCCCCTCCGGCAGCGAGTTCGCGCTCACAATGGCCGCGTCTTCATCGACGAAGCGCCGTTTCGGCTGCTCGTCGATATCAAATCGAACGGCACAGAGACGTACAAGGCACTGGATCGCGTGTGGCAATCGTATGGCGACATGCTGACCCACGTTGAGCACGGTCGTGTCAAATCGGGGCCGATTCTGGTGGTGATTTCCGGAAATCGCGACACGACCACCATCGCGGCTGACACGACCCGTTTCGCAGGCATCGACGGACGGCTGACCGACCTCGGCAGCGCCGCGCCGCCGCATTTGCTGTCATGGATCAGCGACCGCTGGACGGCCCATTTTACGTGGGACGGCACGGGAGAGATGCCCGCAGGCGAACGCCGCAAACTTCGGCAGATCGTCGAGCAGGCCCATCGCGAAGGCCGCGCGGTCCGCTTTTGGGCGACACCGGAAACACCCGAAATGTGGACCGCCCTTGCCAGCGCGGGCGCCGATCTGATCAACACCGACGACCTCGCCGGGCTCCGTGACTTTCTCCTCGAACGGAGCGGCGACGGAGAGAACTAAACATCTGTGCGGCGACTTGCCCCCATCAATTATGGCACGCATGGGAGGGCGAAGCTCCCGCCGGGCCGCGACGTGACGATTCCGTCACAATTCATGTGACTCGCTCTCCTGCGGGTGCCGATCACCGCGATCCCGTCGAGTTGGTTGGACCCCGACCACTGCGATTGCGGCTCGGCGGGAGTCTCGCCCTCCCGGACATAAGGGACCATCGGTTTCCGGAGCGACGCCGTAGCTCGTTTGGACCGCATCCCGTGCCATCGCATCGGTGGCATTGGTGCTGACGGCCTCGCAGTGCGGTACAATTCAGGCGTGTGAAATTGGCGTCATTGGCTCGTCTTGAGGGCCGGTCGAAACCCATTCTGGCGCTGCTTTGCAAGCGGCGCTACCCGAAGGAGACTGACACCGTGAAGTTCCTGGACTTTCGGCACTTGCGAAGCGCGCATGGACTGCTCGTGATGATGGCGGTGGCGGGGACTTTCGTTGTTCAGCCCCTCGGCACAGCCGTCGTTGCCGCTGCTGAGCAGGCGGCGGCGAAAGTCGAATTCTTTGAGAGCCGCATCCGGCCGGTGCTGGTCGGCCAATGCTATTCGTGCCACAACAGCGCAGACACGTCCGAAGGCGGACTGGCGGTCGATCACCGGGCGGCACTCCTGAAGGGGGGCGATTCCGGTGCCGGGCTGATTCCCGGTTCTGCAAAGGAGAGCTTGCTGCTACGGGTGATCCGTCATGAGGTCGACGGCATGCAGATGCCGCAGGACGCACCGAAACTGGATGACGATGTCATTGCTGATTTTGAGCAGTGGGTCGCCGACGGGGCAGTCGACCCCCGGGACAAGCCGCCGTCGCCGGCCGAGTTGGCACAACTCATGTCTTGGGAAGGAATGCGCGACCGGCGGATGGGGTGGTGGAGCTTTCAGCCGGTCAGCGACCCGCCGCCTCCGGAAGTTGACGGCGAACAATGGGCCGCGCATCCGATCGACCGCTTCATTCGGGCGAAGATGCAGGCAGCCGATCTCACGCCGTCGCCGCTTGCCGATCGGCGCACGCTGGTCCGCCGACTGTCGTTCGCGATCACCGGACTCCCCCCGACCGCGGATCGGATCGAACGGTTTCTCACGGACGAGTCCGCCAATGCCTATGAGCGCTTGGCCGACGAACTCCTTGCCTCGGAGCACTTCGGCGAGCAATGGGCTCGGCATTGGATGGACTGGATGCGCTACGCCGAGACCCACGGCAGCGAGGGAGATCCTGCGATCCCCCACGCGTGGCGGTATCGCGACTATCTTATCCGGGCTCTCAATGCGGACGTCCCCTATGACCGGCTTGTCCGCGAGCACATCGCCGGAGACCTGTTGCCCGGCCCCCGCCTCAACGACGAATTGGGGATCAACGAGTCGATGCTCGGCGCGGCTCAGTACCGTTTCGTCCAACATGGATTCGCCCCGACGGACGCCCTCGACGAACAGGTCCGCTTCACCGACAACCAGATCGACGTCATCAGCAAGGCGTTCCTGGGCCTGACGGTTTCCTGTGCGCGGTGTCACGATCACAAATTCGACCCGATCAGTCAGCAGGACTACTACGCTCTGTATGGCATCATGGTCAGCAGTCGCCCGGCGACCGTGACGCTTGACACGCCGGAACGACAAAACCGGCACCGGGAGGAATTGACGGCGCTCAAGGAGCAACTGCGGGCCTCGCTCGCTGACACATGGTTGGCGGCGAGCGAGTCTGTGGCGGAGCAACTGCAATCTCTCGACGGACCGTGGGCCGATGCGGTCAAACAGGCCGGAGGCGCCAAGCACCCGCTTCATGTGTGGTCGCAGTTGCAGTCGCTGTCCGGAGAAGAGTTCTCCGTGAGTTGGAGCCGTTTGGCAGGCGAATATGCCCAAAGCCGGGCGCGGCTCCAGCAGCGCACGGAGCAGACGTATCCGTGGCGGTCGGACCTCTCCCGGTCCGCGGATTTCAAGCAGTGGTTTCGTCACGGGACGGGACTGCAAGACGACGAACCGGCCCGTGCAGGGGAATTCGCCATCGATCCGGAAGGAGACCGCATCGTCTCTGAGATTCTGCCGGCGGGGATTTTCTCAAACCGGCTGTCGACGAAGCACAACGGTGTGCTCATGTCGCGTCGCATTCGTCTGGACGCCCCGCACCTCTACCTGAGAGTCCGAGGCGACGGCGGCGCGCGAGCACGTTATGCGGTGCAGCACTACCCCCGGCAGGGGACGGTCTATCCGCTTCAGAAGCTCAACGACGGTCGCGAGCAGTGGATTCACTGGGACGTCAGCTACTGGCAGGGTGACGACATCCACATCGAGGTCGCCACGGCCGCGGACGTGCCGGTCGAACTGGCGATCAATGCTGTCCGAAGCTCCTTCGGCGTCGCCGAGGCGGTGTTGCTCAGCGAGGAGCAACAGCAGGCCGGATTGGCCCCGCAGGACGAAATGGCCGAGTTCGTCGCACCGCTGTTCGAGGCAGCCGGGTCCAAAACTCCGACCGATCCCGAAACACTGGCCGCGCTCTACGCCGATGCGTTGCGAGCCAGTTTGATCGCATGGCGTGACGGAGAGATGACGGACGGACAATCGCGGTTTTTGAACACGTTCGTCCGCGACGGACTGCTGCCGGACCGGTTGAGTGAACTGAATGACCGCCCCGCTCTCGCCAGGCTCGTGGAAGCCTACCGGGCGTTGGAGGCAGACATCCCCGTGCCGACGCGGGCACCCGGCGTGCTCGAAGCGGACGTCATCGATCAGCCGCTGTTCACGCGCGGCAGCCATAAACGGCCCGGCGAGCCGGTCCCCCGGCGGTTCCTGGAGGCATTCGACGCCGAGCCGTACGGGAGCACCAACAGCGGGCGGCTCGAACTGGCCGACGACCTTCTGCGGGCCGACAACCCACTCACCGCGAGAGTGATCGTCAACCGTGTGTGGCATCACTTGTTCGGCCGCGGTCTCGTGGCGACGCCGGACAACTTCGGACACGTCGGCGCGGTCCCCTCCCATCCGCAATTGCTCGACTGGCTGGCGACACGGTTCGTCGAGGACGGTTGGTCGCTCAAGAGGCTCATTCGACAGATCGTCACCTCACGCACGTACCAACTGAACAGCACCCCCACGGCGGAAGCCGCAGCACAGGACCCGGACAACGTGTTGCTGTCCCATGCCCCGCTCAGGCGGTTGGAGGCGGAATCGGTCCGCGATGCCATGCTGGCCGCCACCGGTGAGTTGGACCTCGCACTCTTCGGAACGCCGAAGAATGCCGACTCGAACCGACGCAGCGTTTACCTCACCGTGCGGCGGAACAGCATGATCCCGCTGCTGACGGTCTTCGACCAGCCGACGCCCTTCAGCACCAAGGGCCGCCGCGATGTCACCAATGTTCCCGGCCAATCACTCACATTGATGAACGATCCGTTCGTCAACGCCGTCGCCCGCCGCTGGGCCGAGCGGCTGCTCGCCGAGCAATCCGGCGAGAGTGATGCCGCGCGGATCGCCCAGATGTTCGAGTCCGTACTGGGGCGGTCACCATCAGCCGCAGACGTGGAACGCACTCAGCGATATCTGCAGTCAGCTGACGAAAGCTACGCTGCGGCGTCAGAGCGGTTGAACGCCTTGGCCGCCGAACCGAAACGACTGCGAAACGAGCGAGAAGCCTTGCTTCAACCAATCCGCGACCGTCTGATGGCGGCCCGTTCGAACCCCGAGGCATCAACGGCAGCGGCCCTCCGGCCGGTTGCCCAATGGGAGTTCGACGACGACCTCAGCGATTCGCTCGGCACGCTTCATGGCACCGCGCAGGGTAACGCGGTCGTCGCAGACGGGGCGCTTGTTGTCGACGGCCAATCCTATGTCGTCACCGCACCGCTTGAACGGAAGTTACAGGCCAAGACACTCGAAGCCTGGGTTCAACTCGACAATGTCGATCAGCAAGGCGGCGGCATCATGAGTGTGCAGACCACAAACGGCGTCACCTTCGATGCCATCGTCTTCGGCGAACGGCAGCCGGGCCACTGGCTGTCCGGCAGCAACGGCTTTCGCCGGACGAAAGACTTCGGTGGACCACAAGAGAAAGCCGCCAGGGACGAGCCGGTGCACGTGGCGATTGTCTATCACGCCGACGGACGCATCATCGGATATCGCAACGGCGAGCCCTATGGCAAGCCGTACCAATCAAGCGGACTCCAACCCTTTGCAGCCGGGCAATCCGTGCTGACGTTCGGGCTGCGGCATCTGCCCGCCGGCGGCAACCGCTATATCACCGGTCGCATCCTCCGCGCGCGGCTGTACGACCGCGCCCTCGGCGATGAGGAGGTCGCCGCCTCTGCACGGGACGACGTCAACTTCGTCTCGCTCGCCGCGCTCGTCGCAGACATGACACCCTCGCAGCGGCAGACCTACGACCGGCTCAGTACGTCCCTTCAGCAGGCCGAAACCGAGCAACAGCAACTCGAAGCGGTCAGCCGCGATGCCGGACCCGCGCGCGTCTGGCAGGAGTTGGCGATGACGCTCTTCAACCTCAAGGAGTTTCTCTATGTGCGGTAAGCATTCGCCAGAACGCAAGGAGACCGGGCCGCCCGCTGGAGTTCAGCCCGTTGGAGTTCAGCCTTTAGGCTGCGTCGGACCACCCGTTGGAGTTCAGGCTTTAGCCTGCGCTCGGCAGCCTAAAGGCTGGACTCCAACAAACATCTCCCGACGGCAAGTCCTTTCCCGCTGTTCAACCGGGTTCGGCATGCTGGCCCTCTCCGGACTGATGGCCGAGCGGTCCTTCGCCGGACTGGCGGACTCCGCCGCGACCCCGCTGCCGGAGCCCCACTTCCAGCCGCGGGCGAAGAACGTCGTGTTCTGTTACATGTCGGGGGGCGTCTCGCATGTCGACTCGTTCGACCCCAAGCCGCGGCTCAACAAAGAGCACGGCAAGCCGATGCCGGTCAAAGTCGAGCGAACGCAGTTCAACAACAACGGCAACATCTTCGGCAGCCCCTTTTCGTTCAAGCAGTACGGCGAAAGCGGGCTGCCGGTGAGCAGCATCTTTCCTCACATCGGAGAGCATGCGGACGATCTGGCCGTCATCCGTTCGATGACGACCGCCGTCAACGAGCACGCCCAGGGCAACTACGCGATGCACACCGGCTTCCCCTTCATGGGCCATCCGTCGGCCGGCGCGTGGGTCAACTACGGCCTGGGCAGCGAGAACCAGGAGCTGCCCGGCTTCGTCGTGCTGGAGAGCGGCGGAGCCGTGCCGCCGCACGGGGGCGTGGGTCTGTACAGCAGCGGCTACCTGCCGGCCCAGCACCAGGCGTCCATCATCGAAGTCGACCAGCCCGAACCGGTCCGCAACATCCGCCCGCCCGCCGGCGACCTCACCCAACAATCAAGGCTGTCGCTCATCCGCGGCTTCGATCAACAATTCCTCGGCGCCACCGGCGGGGACGCGCAGGTCGAAGCGGCCGTCCGCAACTACGAGACCGCCTTCCGCATGCAAACCGCCGTCCCCGAGTTATGCGACATCAGCGGCGAAAGCCAAGCGACCCGCGATCTGTACGGCATCGACTCGGGCATCCCCCAACACGCCGCCTACGCCCGGCAATGCCTGTTGGCCCGCCGCCTGATCGAGCGCGGCGTCCGCTTCGTCGAACTGAGCTGTCTTACCCAGGGCATCGGCGCGGGCGGCGCCCCCAACCCCTGGGATCAGCATGGCGATCTGGAGAAAGGCCACGCCGCCATGGCGCGGCAGGTCGACCAGCCGATTGCGGCCCTGCTCACCGATCTCAAATCGCGCGGCCTGTTGGACGACACGATCGTCATCTGGGCGGGCGAGTTCGGCCGCACCCCCTTCTCGCAAGGCTCCAACGGCCGCGACCACAACCCGTTCGGCTTCAGCATCTGGCTCGCCGGCGGCGGCATCAAAGGCGGCACGATCTACGGAGCCACCGACGAGTACGGCTATCACACCATCGAAAACTCCAGCACCATCTACGACCTCTGGGCCACCGTCCTGCACCTGCTCGGCCTTGACCACGAACGCCTCACCTACCGCTACAGCGGCCGCGACTTCCGCCTCACCGACGTCTTCGGCAACGTGCTCACAGACATCATCGCCTGAGCATCCACCGCCAAAACCAGAGTCCGGAGCGTTAGCGACGGGTCGGCTACGGTCAATTCACCAGCGCCGCCTCAACAGCCCGGTAGGGTGGGCTGTGCCCACCAACCGAACGTTTCAATAGCCCTCGATCGCCACCAGCCCGCGACGCGGTGGGCACTACCTGGCTACGCTGCGATCATTTGATTGCCCATCTCACTGGCAGGATATCGAAGCATGGGATACTACGTACGTCGTGGACAAAAAATCATCGGTCCTTTGGACTCCGCGCAATTGAAGGAATACGCGGCGGCGGGAAAGCTGTTGCCAACAGATCAGATTGCAAGAGATGTCACTGGTCCATGGAAAGCAGCGGGAAAGACATCGCTGTTTGACGCGGCGGAAACTCCTGAAGAGGAGTCACCGCAACCGCCCGCAGTCGTTCCGAAACGTCAATCGCTCGCCGTTTCATCCCGGGGAACGTCGCTGCCAACGGAAGTGGAACAAAGTGTTATCAGTTCCATCAGCGCGTCAATTCGTGGGATGTATGTCTCGGTGTCGGGGTGGATGTCCACCCGTACACAACGAAAACACGAACTCAAATTGGCGGAGATGCAAGCTCGCCAAGCCAAGCAAACACGAGAATCGTCGCCTTCCTCCCCCATAATGTCGCAGACCATCGTGGTCAAAAACGTGAACAAATCTGGCGGCTGCGGGTGTTCGGGATGCAGTTTGCTTCTGCCGATAATTCTGTCGTTGATTGTCGGCTTGGTGATCTTTGCGAACAACCAATGACTTGTAACTAATGGACCCCGCTCGGTGGCCCGACCGGAATCAGCCCGGTAGGGTGGGCTGTGCCCACCAACCGAACGTTTCAATAGTCCTCGATCGCCACCAGCCCGCGACGCGGTGGGCACAGCCCACCCTACCTGGCTAGCCGGGTAGCCGGGTAGGGTGCGTGTTCGTTGATGGAGTTGGTGCGTTCAGTTGTTGTGGAACGCTGAACGACGAACAGCGTTGATCGCGCGATCCGAACGCACCGTCATTCAGCGTCCACGCACGCTACCTGGCTGAGTGAGATCCGCACGATGGACGTCGTGCGGCGGACGTCGTGCGGCCCACCCGCGAAGGCGCGGACGTCCGCCGCCGCGTCTCCAAAGCGTCCGATCACCAAGCCATTCTCCTCCGCCACCTCAGACTCAACCTGCCATCGCAATTCAAGCAAACCGAAATGCGGTGAAGATTCGAGAAGACCAGTCGTTACCCCGCAACTACTTACGTCAATCACCGGGGAAGTTGGGTTAGCATTGCTTTGGACGAACAAGCAGCGCCGGTGAACAAACGAAAACCCGTTCGTGTCCGGCCGCAGCAGTCGCACGACTTTGCCCAGACTCGCAATCAACACTGAGTGCGCCCACGCCAACACAACGACCATGACGCCTTCCGGACCGCCTCCGGTCATGTCGCGGAGTGGTTCAGTTCGGGCAGCCGGATCACATTGCTTTCAAGAGTACGGCCTGCGAGACGGAAGATGCGGAAGCCGGGCGGAATTGGGTCGCAGATCAGTTCATCCTGGCGGGGGCGAAACTGCACACCGGTGGACGGCGTCGTCAGGACTCGTACTCCATTGAGAGTCACTGAGAACTCCTGGTGGACGTGGCCGGTGCAAATGACGCGAACTTGGGGAAAAGACCGGACAACGTCAATCAGCGCGCCCGCGTCGCGCAATCCGATGCAATCCAGCCAGGCCGAGTGGACGGGAACCGGCGGATGATGCATGAACAGAATCGTCGGCTGCGCGATGTGAGCCGACAGCTCAGCGGCCAGCCATTGCGATTGTGTCTCGCCGATTCTCCCGTAGACTTCACCGTCAACGTGTGAGTCAAGGCCGATCAGCCTCCAGCCGGAAGATTCCACGGAGAAGTTGATGAATTCGCCGCGAGCCGGGACGAGTTCCGGAAAGACCTTGCGAATCAACGCGCGGTCGTCGTGGTTTCCGGGGATGAGCCGGCAGCGAGACACCCAATCGCCCAACAACTCTCGCAATGCTTCGTATGTCGCGAGTTTCTCATCGTGGGCCAGGTCGCCAGTGAGGATGATGGAGCCGAAATCCCACTCTCCGGCCTGACTCCGCTCCCTCAGAAACCTTAGGACGTCAGCCAACGAGTCCCGTGTCCGAACTCCTTTGAGGGCCGCGTTTCGATCGGCCATCAGATGCAGGTCGGTGAGTTGCAGGATTTCGGTGGGCATCTGACGGCTGTTGAATAACCGTGAAGAGACTCGCGAAAGCCAACGGGATCTCGCGAGGACCGGCCGGCATCACTCTTGGTGGAGTTCACGAATTCGGATGTTACGGAACGCGATGTCGTTTGGTTCCCCGTGATCCTGGAAGCCGATATAGCCTGCCAACGGCCGGTTTTTCATGGCTCCCTGGTCGAGCTGCGTGTCGATGATTTGCTCTCCGTTCAGCTCGACTTGAAGATGGCTGCCGATGCCGGTCACCACCATGCGATTCCATTCGTGCGGCGGTCGTGACATGTTGGCCGATGGTGCTGCCGTGCCGATGACTCCTCCGTGATCGTGAGGGCCGAGGGGACCTTCCTCCTTGGACGAGTCAAGAATCTGTGCCTCGATGCCCTGATTGACCGGGTCGTGGCGATCGCCCACGCGGAAGTACACGCCGCTGTTTCCGCCGGGGGGATAGGCGTACTCGACGTCGAGAACGAAATCCTTGAATTTCTTCTCCGACCACAGATAGGCGTCGAAACGCTGCCAGCCTTTCTCTCCCTTGCGAGGCTGGATCAACAGCGATCCGTCGTTTTGCGGCAACCAGTTGCCGGTCGTTTTCCAGCCGCTGAGGTCTTTCCCGTTGTACAGCGATGTGAACTTCGACAGATCCCGCAGCTTGAGATTCCGCCAACGGACTTCAAACGGACCCTTTCCGGCACCGATCCCGTGGACTTGCAGGCCGATGAATCCTTTCGGGTGCGATTGGAAACGTTCTTCGTGTGTGAGGTCGGAGATCGGGTGGCCGTTGATCCAGGTTTCAATGTGATTTCCCACAGCGACGACGTGGTAGGCATTCCACTCGCCATCCTTGAAGTGTTGATGGGGCTTACGGTCGGCATCGGGGGTCATCCAACCTCCGGCCGCTTCGCCGTAGACGTAGCCCGCCATGCCGTCGAGAGAGATTTCGACCTGCGGGCCATTGACCCGGCCTTCGGGGACACCACCCACACTCTGAGAGCGAATCTGAACGCCCGAATTGAGGGCCGAGTCGACCTTCACTTCGAACTTCAGTTCAAAATCGCCGTACAACTGGTCGGTGCAGAGGAACGAGTTGGGGCTTCCTTCCGAAGTCCTGCCGACGATCGTGTCGCCCTCTGCCTGATACGTGGCTGTCCCATTCCGCTGTGTCCAGCCTTCCAGATTCTTCCCATTGGACAGGTCAACGAACCCGGGATCATCGGCTCGGACCGGAGCGATCCAGACGATGGCCAACAACAGCACAATCGCAAGACGAGGCATCGTGGTTTCCTTCAGGCGAAATGAGTTTGGAAAGATGGAGAAACGATTCGGTCTGATGGCGCGTCTCGGTCAGTCGGCCAAGGGCATGGCCTCGACTCGCCCAAGTATTGTACCAGCTTTCGAATTCCCGTTTCGGTTGTCAATCCTGCAGCCGCACAGGACGGGAGGACGATCGCCCGGTGAACTGTGAGGCCGGACGGTGTCGCACTCCACTCGCCGCCGCTCGATACTGTTCCTCCGATGCGGCCAAGCCGTTCGATCCCTTTGGGTGAACGTGTTTTTCACGATGGGCGATCGATCGGCGGTTCGCCGTCGGCGTTGCCTCCGGGCTAACAAGACTCGTGGATTGGCGTTTGCCCGGAGCCAACGGCGACGGACGACGTCGGTGCGACGGCCCAGTTTCAACGAAACGTTTGCCCGGTTCGTTGCCGTTGGTCTGTTGACAACTGACACCTCAAACTCAAACAGTGGTACCATGTTCGGGGATCAAAGCAAACTCACCAACACGGCAAGAGACCTCGCGACATGCGAATCGAAGTGACACGTCGTCTGCCGCTTGCAATTGCTCTCTGGCCTATTCTGGCCTTGGAGATTGCCGCGGATGATCGTCCGGTCAGCTTCGCCGCCGAGGTAAAGCCGATTTTGGCATCGAAGTGCTGGAATTGCCACGGTCCCGATGAGAGGACCCGGAAGGGTGGCCTTCGTCTCGATGCGCGAAAACATGCAAGAGATGTCCTCTCACCGGCTGGCGACACGATCCCCGCACTGCTGGAACGGATTACGTCCGAGGATCCCGACACCAGAATGCCGCCAGCGACATCGAAGAAACCACTTAGCCGCACGGAGATCGACGTGCTCACGCGTTGGCTCGAGCAGGGTGCTCCGTACCGGCAACATTGGGCGTTTCAACCACCAACGCGACCGCCGCCGCCTCAGGTCAGCTCAGCGATTTCCGTCCGAAATCCGATCGACCGTTTCATCATCCGACGGCTTGAACGCGAAGGAATCGTTCCGTCCCCCCCGGCGAGCCGTGAAACGCTGATCCGGCGGGCCAGCCTCGATCTCACCGGCCTCCCGCCGACGCTCACTGAGGTGGATGACTTTCTCTCGGACACCACAAGGAATGCCTACGAGAGGCTGATTGACCGATTGCTGACCTCGCCGCGATACGGTGAGCAGATGGCGGTCGCGTGGCTGGATGCCGCGCGCTATGCGGACACCGACGGCTACCAAAATGACCGCTATCGGCACATGCATGTGTGGCGAGATTGGGTGGTCATGTCGCTCAATGAAAACAAGCCCTATGACGATTTCCTGACCGAGCAGATCGCTGGTGACCTGTTGCCACAGGCGACTCTGAAGCAGCAGATCGCCACTGGTTTTTGCCGCAACCACCGGATTAACTCGGAAGACGGATCAATCCCGGACGAGTGGCATGTCGAGAACGTCGTCGACCGTGTCGACACGCTGGGGACAGCTATTTTAGGGCTGACGATTGGCTGTGCGCGCTGCCATGACCACAAGTACGACCCGCTGACAACAAAGGAGTACTACCGGTTGTTCGCGTACTTCAACAACGTCCCGGAATGGGGAGTTGGCCCGAACAACGGCAACAGCCCGCCGTTCATCCGGGTCCCGGACTCGTGGCCCGATTTGTCTCCCGAAGAGAACGCCTTTCAGTTGCCGGAGCCGCTGAAGCTGCGGCGTGCCCGGGAAACGAAAGGCAACGGCTTGAAGCGTCCTCAGGCGGGCGACGACACGACCGTCATGGTGATGCACGAAATGGAAACTCCACGTCCGACCTACCTGTTGGTTCGCGGACGGTTCAACGCGCCCGACAAATCTGAAGTGCTGGCTCCGGACGTTCCGCAACTGCTCAGCGATTTCTTGGATGAACGTCCGGGCGATCGTTTGGCACTCGCGCAATGGCTGGTGCATCGCCGTCATCCGCTCACTGCCCGCGTGGCGGTCAACCGCATGTGGCAGCAGTTCTTTGGCGTCGGTCTCGTGAAGACTGTCGAGAACTTCGGCCTGCAAGGCGAACCTCCGAGCCATCGCGAATTGCTGGACTGGCTGGCGGTCGAGTTCGTCGACAGCGGGTGGAATGTCAAAGCTTTACAGAAGCAGATCCTGATGAGCGCGACCTACCGGCAATCCTCACGCACAACGCCGGAACTCGGCTCGGCCGACCCCGAGAACCGCCTGTTGGCCCGCGGCCCACGTTTCCGGCTGCATCCCTTCGTGCTACGAGATGGCATACTCGCAAGCAGCGGGTTGCTCGTGGAACAGTTGGGCGGCCCGCCTGCTCACCCCTACATGCCGCCGAAGATTTGGAGTGCCATTTCCAACAACACGTATGAGCAGGACACAGGCGCGCAACTGTACCGTCGCAGCCTCTATACTTTCTGGCGACGCACGATTCCGCCCCCCAACATGGTAAACTTCAACTCGGCCGAGCGTGAAGTCTGTGTGGTTCGGAAAGACAGGACCAACACGCCTCTTCAAGCATTAACGTTGATGAATAACATCACGTTCGTCGAAGCATCACGGTTTCTCGCCGAACGGATGATCCGGTATTCGGACGACGACAACGCAGCACTCAGATTCGGTTTTCGTCAGCTCGTTTCGCGAATGCCGACACTTTCCGAGCAAACTTTGCTCAACGACGCCTATGCGTCATTCCTCGACACCTACCGACGCAGAGAAACCGCTGCGACTGAACTCCTCAGCGTTGGTGAGAAGCCCCGGGATGAATCCCTGGGCCTCGCCCGACACGCCGCGATGACGATGACCGCCTCCCTGATGATGAACCTGGATGAGGCGATCACGAAGGAGTAGCCGGCATGGATTGCCTTTGGTGACGTTGACAGGATAACCATGTTCCCGATTCATGACTATCGGACGTCGATGACACGGCGCCGATTTTTCGGCCGGGCCGGGGTGGGACTGGCCGCGCTGTCGACGCTGCTGAACGACGACGTCCGCGCGGAAGCTGTGACAACGCGGAATTCCATCGGAGGTCTTGCGGATCTTCCGCATGTTGCCCCCAAAGCACGTCGCGTGATCTACCTCTTTCAGTCAGGAGGTCCGTCGCAACTCGACCTCTTGGACGAGAAGCCCGAGCTCCAGAAGCGGTTTGGTGAAGAGGTCCCCAAGTCAGTCTATCCAGATGATCGCAAGACGACGATGAGCAACGCTCAGAGTTCGTTCGCGACCGCTCCGAGCCTGTTCCAGTTTCGGTCGTTTGGTGACTCCCGGCTGCGGATGAGCGAACTGCTCTCCAACATCGGCCAACACGCCGATGATCTGTGCATCGTCAAATCGATGCACACGACGGCGATCAATCACGATCCGGCGATTACGATGCTGCTCACCGGCTCCCAGATTCCCGGCCGGCCGAGCGCGGGCGCATGGCTGAGTTATGGCCTCGGATCCGAGACTTCGGAACTTCCGGCGTTCGTTGCGATGAGCTCGCGAGGCAGCGGCAAAGCGGGACAGCCGCTTTACGACCGGCTCTGGGGCAGCGGCTTTCTTCCGTCCGTCTACCAGGGCGTCAAATTCCGCAATCAAGGGGCCCCTGTTCTCGATATTTACGACCCCAGTGGCGTCGATCCTGCAACTCGTCGGACGATGCTTGACTATCTCAGCCGCCTCAACGAACTCAAATTCCAGGATTCCGGTGATCAGGAGATTCAAACGCGCATCGCCCAATATGAGTTAGCCGGTCGCATGCAGGCGTCGGTTCCTGAGCTACTTGATTTGCATCAAGAATCGAAACACACCCTCGAGGCCTACGGGCCGGATGTGAGTCGCCAAGGCACGTATGCGTACAATTGCCTGATCGCGAGGCGCCTGGCCGAACGCGGCGTGCGATTCATTCAGCTATTTCACCAGGGTTGGGACCAACACGGCTCGCTTCCCAAGCAAATCCGCCGACAAGCCCGCGACACGGACCAACCGACGGCTGCCTTGTTGGGCGACCTGAAGGCACGTGGCATGCTCGACGACACGCTGATCGTCTGGGGCGGCGAGTTCGGGCGCACCGTGTACTCGCAGGGCACGCTCACGAAGCAGAACTACGGCCGGGACCATCATGGCCACTGCTTTTCAGTTTGGCTGGCCGGCGGAGGGATTCAGGGGGGACTGGCCTTCGGCAAGACAGATGACTACAGCGTCAACGTCGTGGAAAACGGCATGGAAGCCCATGACCTGAACGCGACCATTCTCCACTTGTTGGGGATCGATCATGAGCGACTCATCTTCCCCTTCCAGGGCCGAGATTTTCGACTGACCGACGTCAGCGGACGCGTCGTGCAAGACATTCTCGCATAATGGACCAAGTTGGGCGCGTTGGTTGTTCGGACCGGTATTCCCAGGAATTGGTCGCACACCAATGTCGGCACCAACACCTCTCGATCGTTCGCCAAGTTCAACCGCGACACGCTTTCCAGAGCCGGCAAGACTTGGCCCTTTCGGACCAGCAATTGCGAGATGGGCTCTGATGCCTCGGTAGTCGCTGAAGCCGCTGCCGCTGGACGCGGCTCCAGCGGATCAGACGCTGAAGGCGACCGGCACAGACAACGAGACTGCCTGGACTTTGATTGCACCGAACCGGATGCCATCCTGTCACTCAGAGTCTCAACCAGTCAAAACGGCATCGGTGCGAGCCGGCGATGAACCGACTCCGTCCGCTGCTGACTTTGTTGATGAGTGACTGTTTCGCCGCATGAAGGAGTCCGCCATCAACCTCGTTCCCAAACTCTGTTTGGGAACGCACTTCCGAGAAACTCTGTTTCGCGAACGGCAAAGCAGAGCTTTCCAGGGCGGATGTTCCCAAGCCGGAGCTTGGGAACAAGTGATGTCTTTCGTACTTCAGACGGCTAAAGTGTTACGTTGATGAAAGAACTGCAGGGTGTTCGTCGGCAATTGGATCACCCCGCACTACGGGATGTAGCCATCGATTACGATCAGCCGTGGAAAGAGGACTCCAGATTTGGGAAGCTGACACTCGACCACAGAGTTGCACCCGCGACGCTGCTGTTCTCGCGGGGACGGCCTCCGGTCGACAGGCGTTTGGCGGGCGAGTACAGTCCGACGGGACTTTTTCGCGGATGACGCCGGAGGAGAAATTACCATGCTGGGGCCGGTGCAGCCGACGCCATACGATTTGCAGTTTTCGCTGCTGGGCATTCCCGTGCGCGTGCTGCCCTGGTTTTGGCTGGCGGCGGTGGTGCTGGGATTCAGCACGCTGCAGATTGGCCCGGAATTCCTGCTGGCGTGGATGGGCATCGTGTTCGCGTCGATTCTGGTGCACGAACTGGGCCATGCGATGGTCGCCTCGCTGTTCGGCTATCCGCCGCGCATCTTCCTGTACCACTTCGGCGGTCTGGCGATGTTTACGCCGGGGTACAATTACACGCAGGGGAAGTCGATTCTCATCACGCTGGCCGGCCCGGGCATGGGGTTTCTGGCTGCCGGGATCATCTATTTGGTGCGTCCCTCGCTGGTTCGCGCGGGGATCATTTCGCCGCCGCTGCAGGGGTGGACGCTCTCGTGGTTCATTGTCGAGCAACTACTGTACGTGAACGTGTTTTGGGGGTTGATCAATCTACTTCCGGTGCTGCCGCTGGATGGGGGGCAGATTTGTCGCGATGTTTGCACGTCGCTGAACGCGCGGAAAGGCCAGCGATGGGCGACGACGATCGCGCTGGTGACCGCCGCGGGCGTTGCGTTCCTGGCGATCCGACAGGGGCAGATGTACCTGGGCATTCTGTTCGGCATGATGGCCTTTCAGAACTTCGAGCAACTGCAGCAGCGGAACTGGTAGGATCCGTCCGGGGCAGGGGGCAGGGGGGGCGCGTGTGATACAATCACCTCACGATGGCATCCGGCGCGGCACGATGCCCGTCATCCCGTCACTTAGCCGCCGCGCTTGCTCGCTGCGCGACGGAGGGGAAGCGCTCGAGCGCGGAGCAAAGCTCCGCGGCTAACGTCGGGGAATGCGGGTATCGGTGGTTGGCCGGCAACGCTCGTTTCAGAAGGCGCGTTTCAGAAGCCGAGGCCGATGCCGTTGAGCACGCCCGTGCCGACGGTGCCGTCGGTGATGTTGAACATCGAGGGGAATAGGTGGGCCCACTTCTTGTTGGGACCGGGACAGAACTGCCGTCCATTGCCTTCGATCCCCGCGACGGTCGGCACGCGTGCCGCCAATGAGGCGGAGTGCAGGAACGAGTAGCCCGGACAGGTCAGGTCCTGCACGCAGAGGAACATGCCGAACTTCTGAGCGGCGGCGGCGGCGAACAGCGCTTCCGTCTGCCCTTTGCACGCCTTAAGGGCAACGCCCGAGTAGCCCTGCTCACGGGCCAGCAGCAACGCCTCGTAGTCGATCAGCGACTCGTCGATGACGACCGGCTTTTTCTCCGCCGCCCGGTGCATCGTATTGTCGGGGTGCGACTCCAGATCACGATGCGTCGGCTGTTCGATGTATTGGATGCGGTCGTATGCTTGCGGCCGCCGCTCCTGAAGTCGGGCCAGGAAACCGAGCACGTACTCCTCGTTTTCACACTTCTCATTGAAGTCGGTCGAGTAGTACCAGGCGTCGCAGCCGCGGGCGGCTTGCGCTTCGGCCGCCACTTCGTCAATGGCGATCACGCGGTTCACGTCCCAGTCCAGATCGTCTCCGTTGAGCTTGATCTTCAGATGGGTCAGTCCGTCTGCGGCGATCCACTCCGCCAGCGTCTCCGGCAGCCCGTCGCCAATCGGCTGTTTGACTTCGGCGTCCGTGAGCAAATCGAGCGCCCCCACGAGATGGTACAACGGCATCCGTTCCTTGGGTTCCCGCAGCGTGTACTGGTCGAGGTACTCCCCGGCGAACTGCTCGTCGAGGTACTCGGACAGGTCATGGTTCATAAACGCTTCGGACAGCGCGTTGTAGCTGTTCACCCGGTTCACCCGTCCAAAGGCGTCGTGCAGCGCGGCATCGATGGGACTGGCGGCGACCAGTTGGGCGAGCGGCGGCACCGGCTCCGGCAGCTTCATCGTCTGCGAGACCGTCTTGCCGAGATGGGCATACTCGGCTGAGACATAGAAAACCGCATCGACCGGGTGTCCCGGCTCCGGGACGAGGTCGAGCAATCGGAGTGCCCGCTCGGAGAAATCCATCATGGCCTTTTCGGCCTGTTCCGGTTCGACGGCAGCCGACGGCCACGCCCAGATATTTCCGACCGGCATGCTGCCGAATCCGACCGCGTGCTCTCCTCGCCCGTTTTCGACCGTCAACTCCACGTTGATCAGACGCGAGTCGGTCATCACCCGCCCCCCAAATTTCAACGGCGTCCGGAAGGGGCACGGATCAAATGAGATGTTCGCGTCCACGACGCGGATGTCAGTCGGTTTGGACATAACCTCGCAGGGTCTCCTTCGAAAGGGTCGGGCGTTGGGCGGGCCTCCCGTGATTCTACCTGCGCATCCAAGCGGAATTCAACAATTCGTCGTAGTGGCCGTCGCAAGGCCACAAGGGGCGTCCGGCAGGGCGAACGAGTTTTTCACGATTGGGGGGACTGTCAGTGATTCGCCGTTGCCTCGGGGAAAAAAGGAATCATGAATTCGAGATGGCCCGGAGAAAACCGGGGGTTGACTTGGTTCCGCTGCGTCTCGTAGATTCCGCCCGCTCCCGGGGCTGCCCGGAAGGCGGACGCGCACGGGCCGGGGTCGCACAGGGCGGCGTCAGGCACCTTTGTTTCGGCGGGAAACGGCGTCCGATTCCGAGAACCTGACGGCCGAAATAAAAGTGCCTGACCCCGTGAACGGTTTCCCTGATGCCACACGCACGCCGGACACCATCGCTGTTTGCTCCAATGCCGATCCCGGTCGACGGGGAATTGGCCGATCGGGAACCGGCCGGCGCAGAACCGGCCGGTCCGGAACAGAACGAACGGCAGCCCCGTGGCGGCGACCCGCTGCCGACCGGACAAAGCGAGCCGCACCCGTTGCCTGCTTTGCACGCCGAGATGCCCCGGACGTACGTCTGTCCGGGCGAAGCGCATGCGATTCCGCGACCGGTGCATCTCGCCAGGCTCGCCGCTTTCTACCCGAATTGCAGGCATTGTGAGCATCGGACCGACACCGGCCACTTGCCCCGCTCGATGGTCGGGCGGCTCGAACAATCGGCCCGGCGAGGCGAGCAGTTCTCACCCTTCGGCGGCGAGGGCATCCGTGGTGCGTACCTGAACCAATTCACGCGGAAGATAGCGGCTCAAATCGCAGCGGCCGTCGCCGACCGGCTTTGGGCCGACCGGCCGCTGATTGGACGCACCGATCGGCCGGTCGAAGAGGAGGCTGCTCCGTTGCTGCCCAATCGTCGCGCCGCAGGGCCGGCCGTTGTGATCGGACAGGACTCGCGGGCTTCGTCGCCCGATTTGTGCGTGGGGATCAGTGCGTCGCTGCGAACGATGGGGTGCGAGGTTGTTGACGTCGGCCGGGTCAGCGGACCGTGCATCGCGTTCGCGGTCGAACACCTGCAGGCGGAGGCGGGCCTGTACGTCACCGGGAGCGGCTGCCCGTCATCGTGGACCGGCATCGACATCGTGGGAGCGGGTGGGATTCCCTGGTCGATGAACGGCACGCTGGAGGACATTCAACGTCGGTCCAATGGCGATGTGCCGCGCCCCACACGGCGGGGCGGCTCCCAACGCTTCTTCGATGCCAGCGTGCCGTACCGGGCGAGCCTGCTCAAACATTTTCAGGAGCTGCGGCCTCTCACCGTGGTCTGCAGTTGCTCGGAATCGACGATCTTTGACTCACTGGTTCCGCTGTTCGACGGACTCCCGTGCAAGCTCGTCCCCCTGGAGAGCGGTCCTCTGAGCAATCGTCGCGATGTCTCTCGGAGCGACTCTCCGAGCGTCCCGTCGAGTCATGTCCGGCGAACAACCGGTCCGTCGCGATCAAGCGGCAACGACATTCAGGAGACTCGTGTCGTGGCCGTCAAAGAGAAGATTCGCGAATCTGGTGCGGACTGCGGCGTGCTCATCGCTGACGACGGAGGCTCGGTCCGGCTGTTTGATCGGAAAGGGCAGACCCTGCCACCCGCGGATGTGCTGCGCAGACTGCTGTCCGCATTCGGTTCCTCGCGTTCAGCGGGCCCGGTGGCGATTGGGCCGCGGGCCGGTGACGAGTGCCGTGCCGTGATCGCCGGCTTCGGAGCGGCGAGCGAACCGGTGGACGAGGGAGACGAGCCGATGGCCCGCTGGATGCAAGAGCACGGAACCCCCTTGGGAGTTCAGACCGGGGAGCGATTCTGGTTCCGCGACACGGTCCCCCGCTGCGACGCCGCGCTGACGCTCGGCCAATTGCTGCGAACCATTGAGTCCCCCTCCTGAGGCGGCTGAGAAACAACGGTTGTCTTTTCCCTGTCTCGTGTTAGAGTACCCATCGACAATGCGGCCATCGCAGCTGTTCCGGACTCTGGGTAAGAATCCGCCGACGCTTGCGGTTTCGCCCAACGCCGAAATCTTCCGGCTCCTCACGACCTGACGCTCCTCACCAGCCGGCACCGTGAGCCGCCGTCTCCCTCATCACACCAATTTCCGAGAGTCCTCCAATGGCAAAAACCCAGCGAAAACTCAAGAAGGCCAATCACGGCAGACGTCCCGCCAGTGCGCAAGCGCGGCGCGCCAAGCGGAAAGACATCAGAACGTAGCGCTTGGAGTTGAGACGCACGTTCGTTTCACCGCGCAAACATTTCGCCGCACATATCAGTTTAGCCGCACATTTCAAATGTGCGGCTAAACTTTTGCGCGGTTAAACTCTACAATGTGCGGCTCAACTCGAAATCAGCCGCGACCGCTCCGCCACCACGGGCGGGGAAGGCAGCCGATGCCCGCCACCACCAACAAGCCGACACAGACTCTCGCCAGGACCGCGAGGCGGCCTTCGGTGAATCCATAGAAGTGAAGGCCGACGCTCAGTTCGTTCACGCCGAACCAACTCCAGCTCACGACGATTCCTCCCAGCACCGTCAGCACCGCCAGGCCGCGCGACTTGACCATCCCGCCCCAGCGGGCGTGCAGCACCAGCGCGTTCCACAGCACGATGATCAGCGCCCCGTTCTCCTTGGGGTCCCAGCCCCAGAAGCGGCCCCACGAATCATCCGCCCACAGTCCGCCCAGCACCGTCCCCACGAAGCTGAAGAAGATCGCGAAGCACAGCACGCCGTAGTTCATGCGAGTCAGCGTCCGCTCCTCATCGGCGGACAGCGACCGGGTGAACACGCCCCGGGCGATGGTTAGCAATCCCAGCAGGGCCGACACATACGTTGCCGCGTATCCCAGTGTCACACACACGACGTGCGTCGCCAGCCAGAACTGCGTGTCCAGCACGGCCTCCAGCACACCGAACGTATCGCCGTCCATCGCCAGTGCGTGGGCGATTCGCAGGGTGAGGAACCCGCTCACAGCGGCGATCACGTTCCCCACCCCCAGCCGGTACACCATTTCCAGGCCGATCCCCAGCAGGACTCCCGCCCAGCCGATAAACACGGCCGACGAATACAGATTCGTCACCGGCGGACGTCCGGAGATGTAGATGCGGCCCGCCAGCGCCAGCGTTTGCAGCACAAACGTGACAGAAACCACGGCCAGCGCGGCTCGGTTGAGCGGACGGGTCCACCCCAGCCAACTGAACGCGACCAGCAAAAAGGCGACCACATAAATCCAGGACGCCAGGTTAAACGGGGCCACGCTGTCAAAGTACGCCTCAAAGCGGCTCTTCTTGAGGCTGACGATCTTCGCTGAATCCGGAGGCGCCAGCTTTGTCGGCGTGACGCTCTCCAACAGGCGCCGATACTCCGAGACGGACGTGTTAAACGACGAAACGTCGCCATCCGCATAGGCTTTCTGGATCGATTTGAGATGCACAAACGCGGGCGGTACTTCGCGCCCCGTTTGTTCGTCCATCGCCGCATAGATGCTGGCGAGCGGGTACGAGACCCAGTCCGCCTCCTGCAACTCGGCAAACGACTGCTCGCTGCGTTCGATGTGCATGGGGACCGACAGGGGGAACCCGAAGGCGGGAATTCGCTCGCGGGCCATCGTCAGGAAGGAACGAATCTCCATCAGCTTCTGGGCCGCCTCGGCCTGCTGACCGGCCATGTCCTCGCGAGACGGAAGCTGCGGCAGCATCTCGCCCATGTCGCGGAACCCGGTCTGCAACTTGTCGTACAAGCTGACCTTGCGATGCAGGTCCAGTTGCTTGCGTTGGATCAGAGTCAGCGTCTTTTTCTCCTCCTGAGCTTGGGCGGCGGCGGCCACCTGCGGCCGAAGTTCGGTCCACTTCTCCTCGAATTCGGCCAGCCCGTAACGCCACGATCCGGGCCGACGTTCGAGACCCAGCAGGTCGACCAACTCCACGGATTCAATCCGAAACACCTGATGCGCGGCCGATTCTTCCGGCTTGGTGATGAGGTCCAGCAGCCACTGGATCGCCGGCTTGGACTTCTCTTTGCTGTCCATGCCGTCGTGCTTGAAGGTCTGCTTGTCGGAGATCGTCAGCAGTGCGTTGCGGGCGAGGGAATCGAACGGCTGCGGCCGGCCCTGATACAGCACGGGCAGCTCCGCAAACGCCCGCACGTTCATCTGGCCGTCCGGCGTCGAACGGGGTGTCGCCAGCATCGCGATCAGCATCGTCGTGAGCCCCGCCGCAACGAGAGGGACGATCCATTCCCGGCGACGTGCCGACTTCGAGGGACCGGCCTTATGACCGTCCGGCGAGTCCATCGACTTCATCTGGTCGAAGGCGGTCAGTCGCCGTTGGAGAAACCGCAACAGCGTCAAACTAAACTGCGCCAGCATGCCGACGGCGACAATCATGCAGGAAACGTAGGGGATCATCCACCCGGTGTTGCTGACCACCTGCAGCCCGGTCGCCTCTTTCGCCTCGCGCCGCAGCGATCCCGCGGGATGGAAGTTGCTTTGGTAAAAAGTCTCCCCGCCGTAGCGGAGCGGGTTGTTCATCCAGACCGGGTACTCAAACGTCGAATTGCGGCTGTCATCCACGATCTTCAGGATCGACCGAAAATCGCGCGCACTGCTGGTGCCCTTGTAGTCGTTCTTTTGCACGTCCACGAGTGTGACCGAGTACGGCTTGTACAGTCGCTTGAACCGCAGCGACAATTCGTAGGTTTTGCCGCCAACCTCCACCGTCTGGGCCGGTCCAAAGAAGTAGGGGGGCTGCATGAAGACGCTGACCACATACGTCCCCAGACCCTTGCCACTCGCCCGGTCGAGCAGTTCCACATAGGCGGAGGGATGATCGACCGTCGCATCGGTGTCGGTTCCGGTCGTCTGCCGCGCGTTGACGGCGGCAAACCGCAGCCCCACGCCGGCTGTCGCCGGGTTCTCAAACCCCGGATTACTCTCCTGCACCTTGGACAGGCTTTGCAGATCCGAGTTCGGAAAAAAGTCGGCCACGCGCACGTCGAATGGCAGCCGCTCGTCGGAGATCGTTGTGTCTTTCGTCAGCAGCGAAGTGGGAATAACCGTGTGCCAATCCTGATCAGGGTCGGACTTGTCGACGGCTGCCAGCTCAGCGGTCCGGATGTCTTCGCTGAAGCGGACGGTCTGTCCCTCTTCGATCAGCATGCGGCTTTCGACGTGAGCCGTGCCGACCAGCACGTCGAACACCATCATCAGGCCAACGCCCCCATGCAGCAGGACGATCCCCGCCCGTTTGCGAAACACGAGCACGCATCCGGCGAGCAGCACCCCGCCGGCGAGCGTCGCTTTGATCAACTGGTACAGAATCCGCATCGCCGAGTCGTTGAACGGCCCGACGACGAAAGTGCTCGCCTCGATGCCCGCCAGCAGGATCGCCGCCCCGCCCAACAGCCAGCGTACGTTCCGTTGCTCCTCCGCCGTATTGAAGGCGTAGACCATCGATAGTGCGACCAACGCCAGCAGAGAGAATTGCATCATCCGCCACAGCATGTCGTAGGTCAGCCAGGTTTCGTGTTGCAGCCCTTCCGCATTCGACCCGCTCATGACGACCAACGCCGTCACCAGGCAGCCGACGGCGATCGTCACCCAGCCGAGCACCAGCCGCTGTCCCACTGCCTGCATCTTGAAACGGACGGCATGGGCCGCGAACAGGTTGAGCATCATCACCGCCCCGATCGACCACCCTTTGGGGAACCAGATGCCCAGCCACCAAGGCAAGTCGGGCGGATTTCCCCCCGCAAACGCCGGCGGCACGAAGATCTGCGCGTCGATCCAGACGAAGAACTCGCCCACATTGAACCACGGAAACGTGCTCTTCCAGATATCGGCGAAATCGATCCGGAAGTATTGGTTGATCACTGCCCAGATGTCGGCATTCACCTGTGCCAGCGTCCCCGCCAGTACGATAAAGATCGACATGGCGAACAGCACGACAGTCAGCCGGAGCGACGCCAACGGTCGCAGGACGTGTTTCGCCGCCGCGAGGAACGACGTTGCTTCGGGCGTCGCACGTCGGTGCGATCCGGTCGATTCGTCGTCAACAGTGATGTCCTGGGGAACCGTCGCCATCGGGGGCCTCAACTCTGAAATCTCAAGTTTTAAATCTCAATTTCCAAACAACTCCCAACTCGACCTCGTTCCCAAGCTTCCGCTTGGGAACGAGGGATGAGGACTCACCGCAGAGGACGCAGAGGGTCGCAGAGAGGCTTGACGACGGCCTTTTTCTCTGCGGCTCTCTGCGTCCTCCTGCGGTAATACCATCGCCATGTCTCCTCGGTCGCCGGGCCGTTCGGCTTCGATCGGCTGCACTGGTACGGCAAGGGTCCCTGCCGTCACGGAAACTTCACCGACGTGATGAACGACTCGAAGTTTGCCTTTTCCCGTTCGGCCAGAGTGGGATCGCCCTTCAATTTGAAGAACCAGCTTTGGCCCCCGCTCGGCACAATCACCGCCAGAATCGTTTCGGCCTCGCCGACAAGCTCGAACATCCGGGCGGTCGTCCCGTCGACGTCGACTACGTGCGCCGTGCTGTCCAGTTCCTCCTCGGACACCGGCTCCAGTCCGATCTGCTGCCGCCAGCGATTGACGTTGTCCAGTTCGTCGCCTCCCGCCGCAATTGCGCTGATGTCCACGTTCTTGTCGCCATCGGTGACCGCAAACGACGCGGCCCGCATGGACGATGCCTTCCCAGGCTCCCAGCCCTTCGGTGTCTCAAACGTCAGCGCCGATGAGCGACCCGGACCCGCACCGGGGCGCGGCGACGCTGCCGTTGACGGGGCAGAGGAGGGGGAGGGGGATGGTGACACGGCAGGCGTCGCGGACCGCGGCAACAGCACGGCTCCCAGCATTCGTGCAGGGTCAAACTTTTTCGTCTTGCCGCTCAAATCGACGAACGTCACGGGAAGATCGCCGACCGACAATTCTCGCACTTCACCGACCGCCTTCGCTGTCTCCAGCCAGTCAGCACCGGCGGAAGGCTCCAAACCGATCTGTCCGCGCCAACGGTCGATGTTCTGCTTCACATAGTCCTTGATGTCGCTGCCGAAGACCGGCAGCGGGATCACGCTCACTTCCAGCGGCGGGTCGGTGCCGTTGATCGCCAGCGTGGCAAACCGCATGTTCGAGCCGCCGGTTTGGGACCATCCCTCCGGCAGCGTCCACGTCGGTTTGTCGTTTTCAAAGCGGACCGATTCGACCAGCGCAATAAACGTTGCCTCGACCTCACTCACCGTCTCGGTCGGTCCCTCAAGCTTGAAGAACCACGCCATTTGCCGTGAAGCCGGCTGTTCGCTCGCTTCGACCGGCGGGGTGGTTTCCTTCGGCACCGGGTACTTGGAAATCGACTCCCGTTTCCCGCATCCCCCGCCGACGACCGCCAAGCCCAGCAGGACCGCCGCCAAACGGCATCGCAAGACGCCGCTGCCACGAACCACTGAGCCAATGGAAACGAAATTGCAGTGCATGGCGGAAAATATCGTCCCGAGCCGGCGACTTCGCATGGAGGAAATCGCCTCAAGGCATTTCAGTGATATAAGATACGGCACCCGGAAGCGTCCCGGCCGGACAGGGGGGAGGGAGTCGTGGAGGTTGAGTCACCTATTATAGGTGCGCCATCTCCCAAAAGTACACTGCCCAAAAGGACCAGTTGGGGGTATGTCACGATTCCGGATCGAGGGATCGTCCTGAATCAGTGTCGATCTCCGCTCAGCGCCAGGTTGGCTGCGGCGCTCTGACGCGTGGATAGTCTTTCACGCTCGTTTTCTGGGGCTGTGTGCGGTCCAGAGAAGCCGCCCATCGCCCCAGTCGCGAAACGCTTTCGACAACTGCGCAACCCGCGTCTCGCCCCAGCCACCCTGAGAGCTTGTGAGTTTTTCGGGGAAAACACCCGGTTTCTCATCATCTCGGGAAACGTTGGGGACCATTTCCGCTGAAATCATGCTTCGCGAGTCCTCGTTGATTCGAGACACCGGGTGTTTGGGCACACGTTGAGGAAAGGATCACACCCTCTGAGAGCGGGAAGCAGATTCGGACACGTGCGTTAACTGCTGCTCGACGACCGTGCCGTCGGCTTGGATGGTGATGGCGATGCCCGAATGTCAACCCGACCGCCCGGTTGGCACGGCACGTGCACTGATTGGTTTTCGTCGGGGCGATCTTCTTCGCCTCGACGGAATTTCACCTCGCAGAATACTGAGGAATCACAACCAGTCCTGCGGAAACCGCGAAGATCGTCATCGGCATGGACCCGCCATTGATGCTTCGGCTTGTAACTTTCTCCGCAGGCAGGTTGTAAGAACAACAATTCTCGGCAAGGAGGCCCTGATGTTGAGCTGTGCTTTTCGTCGCTCGTTCGACGCCCCTCGATTCGCCGCCCGGCGTGCCCCGCACACGGCTCTGCATCGTTGACTCCGCTTCTTCCGCCACGTCTGCCCACTTCCCACTCGACCATTCCCGATGTTCACGGTCGCGGCTGAGCCGCCGAGCTTGGCTCTCCGTGTTCCGTCATCCTCCTCCCCACTCCCGGCAAGGATGCCCGCAGCCCGGTCCGTGTCCCGCTGACCTTCGCTGCCCGACCGAACGGAGTCGCCCATGCTCACTTCCACCATTCCCGCAGCCATCCTGACGATGGCGGCGATCACCGGACAGCCGCGCGGCGAAGTCATCGATTTCAGTGCCACGTGGTGCGGCCCCTGTCAGCGAATGGCTCCCATCGTCGCCAAGCTGGAGCGAGCCGGTTATCCCATTCGCAGCGTTGACGTCGACAGTAACCGTGCGCTCGCCGAGAAGTACGCCATCTCCAGCATCCCCGCGTTCGTCCTCGTGGTGGATGGCAAGGAAGTCACCCGCGTTGTCGGAGCCGTCCCGGAACAACAGTTGGTCGGAATGCTCAGCCAGATCCCCACTGATCCCCCGGTGATGGCCGCCAGTAAGGATACCCGCCAACGTTCCCGCGGCACCGAGCCTCCGCGCCCCCAGCCCACGGCCTCTCGCGAAGCCCAACCCGCACCACGGACGCCTTCCCGCGATTTCACGCAGCCGGTCGCCGTCGCCACCGATGAGACGCCACAAGGCCGATCGCCGTCGACGGCCGGAAGCGGCACGAAAAACCCTTCTCCGGGGCTCATCGGCAAACTTTTCGGTCGGGGGAAACAGCAGCCCGCTCCGCAAACGCCCGATGTGGTCCGCGCCAACATTGAGAGCAAGGCCGCCGAATCCGCCAACGTCCTGCCGGTCCGGAATCCCGTCGAAGCAAGCGTCCGTCTGCATGTGACGATCAATGGGCAGACGCGCAAGGGCTCCGGGACGGCCGTCGACAGCCGCGCCGGGCAAACGATCATCGCGACCTGCGCCCATCTGTTCGACGGCTGGAACGATCGCTCGAAGATCGAGGTCGACCTGTTCCTCGGCGGCGAGATCCAGCGCTTCGTCGGCCGGATGATACATTATGACATGGCCGCGGATGTGGGCCTCGTCGGCATCCCGACCGATCACCTTGTCCCCACCGCCGAAGTCGGCCCCACCGCCTCCCGTCCCCAGGTGCAGGACGCCGTCGTCAGTATCGGTTGCAGCGGCGGCCAGGCCCCGTCTCAGAAGCAGATTCAGGTCACCGCCCTCAACTACTACGAAGGTCCCGACAACATCGAATGCACCGGCGTTCCGGTGCAAGGACGCTCCGGCGGCGGCCTGTTCAACCGGCAGGGACAACTCGTCGGTGTGTGCATCGCTGCTGATGCCGAGCGTCAACGAGGTGCCTACGCCGGACTGCTCGCCATTCACGGTTTGTTGGCAGCGACCGGCCTGTCAGACCTCTATCAGGCGGAACCCGCGACGACCGCCCCCGCCGCATCAGGGGCCTCGCTTGCCTCTGACGGTACCGTTCCCGTGACCCTCGCAGGAACCATCCCGGAGCCAGCAGCCCAGCAACGCCCCGCCAACGCGGCTCTGACGTCAGCCTCCGGGCCGGAGGCGTCCACCGCCCCGGCGGGGGATGTCGTCGGAGACATGGAGGTGATCTGCATCATCCGCTCGCGGCAACAACCCAACGCGCCCAGCCGCGTCGTCATCATTGACCGTCCCAGTGCCAAGTTCGTCAGCTATCTCGACGGAGAAGTTGCCGCTCGCGAGACACCGGTCCGTGCCAACCGCACCCCGTCCCTGCCGACAACACAGCCCGCAGATCCGCCTCGTACGGCAACGGCGCCTCACACTCCGACTTCACCTCGCACCCCGGCCTCTTCGTCTGCACCGTTCCCCGCATCCGCCCGCGCACCGGCGGCCTCCAGCCGATTCTCGATCCCCAGCCGACAGGACGCCTCATCCGCAGCCGCTCCTCCCGTTCAGCACTCACGCTCCGCCTCGCTGCAACCGACCGCCCTCGCGCAACCGTTCCGCCCGCAACAGTACGTGCGGTCTCCGCACACGCGCCCGAACCGGTAGACAGCAGATCGCCCGCCAAGAGTTTGGAAGCGTCGCGACCAGATGTCGTCTTCCATCAAGGCCTCTCGGTGATCGACACGGTTGTTCCACGACCGGCTCCGCAACAACACGCCATGACGACTGCGTCGCTCCGTCACGACGGGCGGTCGACTCGCTGAGGTCACGCCGCTCGCTTCCGCTCATCGCCGCCGCGATGGTACAATCAGGTCGGTGTCTGCACCTCGCCGCTCCGTTCTCCGAACGTCGACGCACGACGCAGCACACCATCTCTGAAACCTCGGTCGCCATTCTCTTATCCTCGTTCCCGGGGAAAAAGGAGAACTCTCATGGCTCCTACGTCGCGTCGCGAGTTTCTGGACTGTGTGGGACGTGGAATGTTGGTCGCCGGGCTGGGCACATCGTTGTCCGCAGACTTGGGCTGCTCGACGGCTTTTGCCGAGGAAGGTTCCGATTCTCTTTCATTCGGCAAGTACGACGGATTGGTGGATCTGCTCCAGAGCACGCCGCCCGACAAGTTACAGCCGTTGCTCGTCGATCAGCTAAACCGTGGCGGAACCAATGTCACGCAATTGATGTCCGCCGGGGCATTGGCCAACGCCGAGGCATTCGGCGGCGAGGACTACGTCGGTTTCCACACGGCGATGGCCATGCTTCCCGCGTTGCAGCTCTCGAAGTTGCTCCCCGCAAAGCGCCGTCCGCTTGCGATACTGAAGGTCCTGCACCGAAACTCCTTACAGATTCAGGAACTCGGCGGGGCGTCGAAGAAGACACTCCGAAAGCTGCACGCCTCAGGCCGTTCCACCGATGGGGACGTCGGCCTGAAGATTCGCGACGCCTCTCGCCAGACAAACCTTGGCGAAGCGGAAGCCCTGTTCGCGACACTGGCCGACGCGCCGATCGACGAGATGTTCAACGTGCTGCAGCCGGTCATGCAGGATGACATCAATGTCCATCGGTTCGTGTTCGCCTATCGAACGCACGGCCTCGCGAAGCTGCTTGGGGACGAATATGCCTACGACATCCTTCGCCAATGCGTCCGCTTCTGCGTCGACCATGAGCAGAAACGGATTGCACATAACCATCCCGAGTCTCCGATTCGCGTGCTGATGCCGAAACTGCTCGATCAGTACAAACTGGACGGCAAGTCCTTCGGCAAGCGCGACCCGGGCGACGCCTGGGTTGATGAGACGGGCACGTCGATCTACAACGGCCCAGCCGAGCGATCTGCGGAGATCGCCGCAGCTGCGCTCGCGGAAGGGATCGATCCCGAAGTACTCGGCGAAGCCATCTCACTTGCCTCCAACCTGCTCACGCTCCGGCAGGGGTCCGACAAATGGCGAACGCACGGTGACGCGGCAGGTGTGCATGCGGCCGACGCCACCAACGCCTGGCGAAACATGGCACGGCTTGCGGAAGCACCGTACGCCATCCCCGGTCTAATCATCGCCGCCTATCATTCGGCCCAACACGCGCCGTTTGCGACCGCCCCGTACCCGCTCGAGGAGCATCGCGGGACAATCCGGACGACCGATGCTGCGACTCTGCTCGCCGATGCCGAAGATGCCATCCGCCACAACGACCAGGGCCGCGCGACAGCCGCCATCGCAATCTACGGCGAGCAGGGGCATCCCCTCCTGCCGGTGCTCGATTGCATGTTGCGGTTCACCGTCAGCGAAGACGGCCGTCTGCACGGAGAAAAATTCTTCCAGACGGTGTCCGAAGAATACCACAGCATCCGGCCGGCGTTCCGCTGGCGTCAAATCGTCGCGCTCGCCCGCGCGACGGCCAGTGCCTACGGTTATGACCGTTTTGACGAACACGGCCACCGGGCCCCCGGCTACGAACAAGCCTGCCGCCTGCTCGGCGTTCCCGTTTGACCTCGTTTGTAATTAGAGTCGCAATCGCGGTTGTGTCAGTTCAGTCGAGCAGGCCAGCGGGAAGCTTGCTCGACGATCACAACAATCCGCGTCAACGGACCACGCATGAACCGTCATCGATGCGTGCCCGCGAAAATCTGACGCCGACTGCCTGGACGCACGCTCAAGTCTTGCTCCCCGAAACCGGCGGCAGCGGTTGGCTGGCGGGGACGAACTGCAGGGAGACTGAGTTCACGCAGTGGCGGGCGTTCTTGGGGGTCATGGCTTCGCCGAGGAAGACGTGTCCCAAATGGCCGCCGCAGTGATGGCACACGATCTCCGTGCGGCTGCCGTCGGGGTCGGGATGCCGGTCGACGGCATCGGGAACTTCTTCGTCAAAGCTCGGCCAACCGCAGCGGCTCTCGAACTTGTCCTCGGAGCGGTACAGTGGTGCATTGCAGCGGCGACAAACGTACGTCCCGGCGTCCTTCAGTTCCGTATACTCGCCGGTGAACGGAGGCTCCGTCCCCTTGCCGACGATCACGCGAGCTTCCTCGGGGGTCAATTGGTTGAAATCGGTTGACGTTTGTTCGGTCGCCATGATCGCTGCTCCCTACTGAAGAATGTACTTCCGGTTTTCCGTCGCTTTCCAGGCTGTTTGAAAGGCGGGGTCGTCGGGATCGCTCCACCATTCGGTGCGCACGGGGTTCATGTAGCCCGGTGCAGGGCCGGGGATCGGCTCGCCCAGGAGGCGTTTCAGGAATCGCATGTCATCGGTGTGCCCGCTGAGGCTCGGATCGTGCCGGGCGACGATCGTGGGGCCGCGCTCGTACATGATTCTGACGAGAAATGGTTTCGGCTGCGGCCGCGGTGCCTTCGCGAGATGTGTGAGCTTGTCGATGTCCACCGTCACCCCTAGGCCGGGGCCGTTGGGAACATCAATGGAACCGTTCGTGATGGGCATCGCTTCGTTGGTGACGTGCTCGGTCCACAGTTCTGCGAGGTTGACGTGATCCATCGTGGCGGTGGGGAAGACGGCCGCTTCATGTGCCAGAAAGGCTTGGTTGATGTACGACCCGGCCTGTTGCAGCATGAGCGATTTCTGCATCTGCTCGGCAACTGCGGCGACCTGCATCGCATGGCCAAGGGGAGCATGCCCGGCCATATAGCCGTCCGCCGCCCCATTGATGATGAACTCAAGTGGTGCGTGGTGTGCGACGATCGGCCAATCGTACGAGTCACAAAAGTCCCTCCAGTCGTCCGGCCTGTCGGAATCGATCGGATCCTCGATGCGGCCCACAAGGGGGAACGCCTTCAGGGCGTCCAGCACCGGCTCGATATCCTCACGCCGCCGATTCATGTTGAAGTCGTAATGCACCCTAAAACCGGAAGGCGCTACCTGCTGCATGGCCCGCGTTTGATCGACGACGTTTTGCACTTCGTCGATGTGGTACTTGAGCCACGTGTATCCCAGGGCCGCGGCTTGCTCGATTTCCGCGGCCATCATCTCCGGCGTTTGCGAGACGGTCCAGGCGGCAACGGGAATGCGGTCACGGACCTTCTCGCCAATCAACTTCCAGGCGGGGACGTCGAGGAACTTCCCCATTAAGTCGTACATCGCCATGTTGAAAGGAAGATCGGAGCGGGCGCCGATCCAGTCGAACGGACTCGAACCGATGTACTTCGTTCGTTGCTCATTGGTGACGTCGTAGACGCCCCAGGACTCGCCCGCTCCCACCAGGCCGACGTTCGTTTGTAAGAGAATGACCGTCGTCGCCTGAATGCGGTAACCGTGATACCGGAACAGCGACTCCCCATTGAACTCGTGATACGGGAGGTACAGCTCATATCGATCGATGCCGGTGATCTTGAGTTGATCGCGCAGCCGACGAGCCCCTGTCAGCAACGCGGCCGACAGATGCCCGGGCGTCAGCAAGCCCAGTCCGGCCCCTCCGGCGAGAGCGGCCAGGAATTCCCGCCGATTCGGCATGCGATCCTCCCCCTGCGAGTTCTCCAACACTGTACGTCACACGGGGACGTTCAACAACGAGCAGCGGCACGAGAGCATTGCAGAACCAGTCAGATGGTCCATACTGTCCACAGAAGCCGGGTACCATGTTCGCATCGCGAAGCAGGGCGGACATGCCGAGTGCGGGCATCAATCTGTCGCATGCTCATGCTGCTTCGTGACGTGAGCATGGCACACGTGCACTCGGAGCCTGCAGCATGACCCTTCGCCCCTCAATTCTTGTCGCGTTGACATCACTGCTTTTCTTCGCGGCACCGCCTGCCTCTGCGGAAGAAACGGCGGCTGGAATCAGTGCCGCCGTCCGGCAGCAGGTTCATCCGGTACTCATCCGCAACGATCACAATCCGCTGCTGCGTGTCGTCATCCAGTGCGAGCACAAGGAAGCGTTCCTCGCCGCGCTCACATTCTCTCTGGAGGGAACGGACGATCCGAACGACCTCGAACGGCTCGAAGTGTTCCTGGCAGCGGACGAGCAGGACGAATCGACGCAGGCACGCTTCGGTGACGCCGTCCCGCCGGCGGATGAGGCCGTCATCCGTGGCAACGTGCGGCTCAAACAGGGTGAGAATGTGTTCTGGCTCTCGTGCCGGCTGAATCCCGCAGCGTCCCTCGATCACAAAGTCGATGCGACATGTATGCGAATCGAAACCTCCGCCGGCAGCGTCACCCCCCGCGATGAAACACCCGGCATCCGCAAGCGGATTGGCGTCGCGCTGCGGCGGCATTTCGACGACGGTGTGCATACCTACCGCATCCCCGCCTTGGCGACCACACCGCAAGGCACCCTGTTGTGTGTGTACGACATGCGGCGGCGAGCCGGCCGCGATTTGCAGGAGGACATCGACATCGGCTTGCTGCGAAGTACCGACGGCGGGCAAACCTGGGAGCCGCAGCGGGTCATCATGGACATGCACGAACACGCCGGTCTGCCCCAGGAGCAAAACGGGTGCAGTGATCCCGGCATTCTCGTGGATCCGATGACCGGTGAGGTTTTCGTGGCCGCCGTGTGGACATGGGGCCGTCCGGGCACGCATCAATGGAGCGAAGGGGGGTCGGCGCCCGGCTTCGAGATCGCTGATTCGTCCCAGTTTATGATGGCCCGCTCTCAGGACGATGGTCAGACATGGTCCGAGCCGGAGAACCTGACGCGCAAGCTCAAGCAGGAGCAGTGGATTCTGTTCGCTCCCTCCCCGCAGCAGAACATCGCGCTGCCCGACGGGACGCTCATCATGCCCGGACAGGGACGGGATGCCCAGGACCGGCATTTCTCCAACCTCATCATCAGCCGCGATCATGGAGAATCATGGACGCTCAGCAATCCGGCCTCTTTGGGAAACACGGAATGCCAGGCGGTGCGGCTCGGCGACGGCTCAATTATGCTCAACTGCCGGACCGAAAGCCCGGCCAAGTTCCGCACCGTCGCCGTCACCAAAGACCTCGGCGAAACCTGGACGCCGCATCCGACCAATCGCAACGGTTTAATCGAGCCGAACTGCAACGGCAGCACCTATCGCTTGGACTATGAAGAGCGCGGCTCCAAGAAGCATGTCCTCGTGTTCGCCAATCCCCACTCTCAAACCGGTCGCGACCACCACACGATCCAGGTCAGCTTCGACGACGGCCTCACCTGGCCCGAGGAGTATCACCTGCTCCTCGATGTGGGACGCGGCGCCGGCTACCCCAGCCTCAGCCGCGCGGGCCAGCAGGACCTCGCCATTGTTTACGAAGGCAGCCGCGCCCACCTCGTCTTTGAACGCATCCCCCTCGACGAACTACTGAATCGGCGTTAACGGTGCAAGTGATGTAGGTCCGGCTGTGCGTGTGCCGTGAAAAGGCTTTGGGACTTCAGTGGGAGGTAGTCCCACCCGGAAACTGGTCGCTCCATCCGGTAGTCCTTGGGGCGGTTCAAGGAGGTAACGAATTGGACTGAAGCACTTCAAGAAAAGGCTCCC
>JAJDEI010000108.1 GCA_029259845.1 Planctomycetaceae bacterium
GCTCCGCGACGGGGCGGAACGCACGACGGACAAGCTCGGGAACTTGTGCGGCCGCGTGCTCGATCTGTTCCCCGAAACCGAATGCCGAAACTACCTCCGCCACTGCGGCTACCGCTACACTTAAAACGGCGCCGCACTAACCGGCGCCATCAGGGCAGAGTCCGCGTTCGTTGATGACAAACGGATGGATGCCGTCGTCGCACGCGCTGCCCCGGTGTTTGGCGATGTGCAGTGCGCGACCGATTTTCGACCCCGCCCGTGTCTTCCCCATCAGGATGACCGAATTGGCGTTCGAGAGCACGTCGCCCGACTCCAACGGCCGCGCGAGCAGGTCGTCCAGCATGACTTCCTTCGTCGTGCAGAGCAACAGGCTGCCGACGTCGGCCGCCTCATACGCATGCTCGCAGACACGGCGGGCATTTTCGCGAAACCGTTCGCGAAACAGATCCCGCGCGACCCACTCGGCATCCTTTCGCAAGATCTGATGCGAGATGTACTCGAACAGCTCGAATTGAAACGAGTCGCTCGCCCGGTCGGCGGGTTCGACGCCGTCGATCACGCACCGCCGCACCCCGTGGGCGAAGTTGCCATAGAAGAAGCGGATCGTCTCGCCCAGCTTGCGATTCATCTCCGCCTTCCATTCCCGCTGTTGGTCGAAGTCGAGATCGCTGGTGGTCACGCGGCGGCCCGACTGTCGAAACAGATGCAGCGAATCGGAGCGGGCCGTATTCCGTTGCCAGACGTCCTCAGCCGTGCGACCGTCGGTGATCGCTTCGGAAAGCTCCCAACCGAACAGGCGGCGTGCATACTCGGCATGGCTCTGCGAGTCGCCGCGCGACGACATGTCAAAGATGATCCCCCGTTCTCCCTCCTGCCGAAGCCCCTGTTGGGCGAAGTGCAGCCCCAGTTGCGTCTTGCCGATGCCGGTCGCCCCCAGCACCACAGTCAGCGTCCCCGGCTGCAACCCGCCGCCCAGCAACTCGTCCAATCGCGGCAGTCCGGTGCTGATACGCTCACGTGTCATGGAAAAGTATCGTTCTTGATTCCCTGGGGGCCTGTTCGGATCATCTCCGCATGCTACCGCGAACCGATCCCGCTCCGCAAAGCCGGTCCGTTGGTCTCGCATGGCATATCGCGGTACAGTGGGGACAAGGACTCACCCCCCGTCGCCGCTTGCGGTTTCGCACGAACCCCGAACAGAAAACCTCGTCAAACGGACCCTCCCCATGCCCACACCCAATCGTCGTGAATTCCTGACGACTGCCGCCGGCACGTGCGCGGCTCTGTCGCTCGGCCGCCTTCCTGCCGACGCCGCGGACGTGTCGTTCCGTGGGCGGATTCGCAAGGCGGTCAAGTTCCACATGGTCAAAGATGACAATCGGTCCCTGCACGAAAAGTTTCAGTTGCTCAAGGACCTGGGTTACGATGGCACGGAGATTCACACAAAGCTCAAACTCGACAAGCACGAAGTCCAAGCCGCCAGTGAAGCGGCCGGGCTGCCCATTCATGGCGTCATTAACAGCAACAACACGGACATCAACAGTGCGGTCGATTTGTCGAAATTCTACGGAGGGAGCAGCGTCCTTGTCGTTGCCGGCCGTGTGAATGAAAACATGCCGTACGACGAAAACTGGACAGAATGGCTCGGTCGCCTGCAGGCGGCGGCGCCGTACGCACAACAGCAGGGCATCCGGTTGCTTGTCGAAAACGTCTGGAACAACTTCCTGCTCAGTCCGCTGGAAATGGCGCGGTTCATCGATGAGATTGACAGCGAGGCGGTCGGCGTCTATTTCGATGTCGGCAACGTGGTGCGGTTCGGTTGGCCCGAGCAGTGGATTCGTATCCTCGGTTCGCGGATCGGCAAGCTCGACATCAAGGAATACAGCCGCAAGCTGCAGCAGGACGCAGGGCTCTGGAAGGGGTTCAACGTCGAGATTGGTGAGGGAAGCTGCAATTGGCCCGCGGTCCGGCAGGCGCTGGACGAGATCGGCTTTGCAGGCTGGGCGACGGCCGAAGTCCCCGGCGGCGGTCGCGACCGCCTCGCCGACATCGCCCGCCGCATGGACGACGTGTTGGCGCTCGCGCCCGTTTAGCCACACATTTGAAATGTGTGGCGAGACGGAGTGATGTTCGGCTCAACGAGGGAAACGAGCGACTCGACGCGGATTATCTACGCGTCGGCGTCCGGTCCTTCCAGCGCCGGGAGTTCGAGTTGTTCGATCTGCGGCAGGCTCGCGCCGATGATCGCGCCGAGGTCCCCGTACAGGCTGGAAGTGCTGAAGACGGCCCGTTCGAGTTGTTTTTCACGCTTGGCCCACATGCGTTGCATGGATCGTTTTTCTTTCTCCAGGTCCTCGCGGAGTGTGACGAACGATTCGACGATGCCTTCGACGCGGTGCCGAAATTCCGGGCCGGACAGATAGCCGTACATGATCGTCATCTTATCCTGACGTCCGTCGAGCGACCGTTTGGCGGCAGCGATCTCGACCAGTCCGTGCCGCAGCGCGGCGGCCAAGCCGGCGACGCAACTGCGATTGGTCACCCACACGCCGTCAACACAGTCGAACGTCGCCAGCCCGCTTGGCAATTCGGTGGTTGCGATGACGGAGAGCTGCGCTTTGGCGGCCCGCTGGTCGTCGCGAAGCTTGGGGAGCCAGCCGTCGTTCCAGTTCTTGGTTCGTTTGGACTCCCAGAGGATCGCGCCGCAGGTCTCGCCGTTGGTATCCCGGACATGCTGGGTGACGTCCCCCCCGTGAATGCCTTTGGGGACCGGGACGATTTCGTCGCAGGGAAACTCGCGGCGGAGCAGTTCTTCCAGGCTGAGTTCCATCACCTCGCCCTGCAACTGCTGCGACGACTGCTCCGATTTGCGTTTGAGTTCGGCGATCTGCTTCTGGAGATCGCCGATAATTTTCTCTCGCTCAGCGAGGTTGAGCTCGGTTTCTTCCGCCGCCTCGCGTTTGGCGTCGTTGCGAATCTTCTGTCGCTCCTCGTCCAGTTTGCGGGTGACGGTCAGTTCGAGTTGTTGTTTCTGCTCTTCGAGTTCGCGGGCCTGTTTGCGAAGTTCGAGTTCGGCCTGTTGTGTCTGCTTGAGCCGGTCACGCATCTCGCTGAGTTGCAGCCGCGCATCCTGTATTTCGGTGTCGACCGATTCGCGTGCCTTTGCCAAAGCGTCCGCGGCGATCTGTTTGCGCTCTTTCGCCAGACGGGCCGTCACCTGCTCATCGACGCTCTCCCTGGCCTTTTCCAATTCTCGCTGCGAATCGGCCAGTGCCGCTTCCCGCTGGGCGAACTGTTTCTCCTGGCGGCGTGTCTCGCCATCGAACTGCTGCTGAAATTGGGCCCGAAGCTGAGACGAGATCGCCTCGGTGACCTCGATGTCGACCTGACAGTTGGGACAAACAATGGTGTTGGACATCAAACCGCCCTGTTGAGAGGAGATATTCACTTGTTCACAAGCGTATCGGAGTCGCATCGCAATCTCCAGTATTCCGCGGCGTTTTCTCCGGGCCGTTCGCAGATTCCTCATCGGGAGTTGGTTTGGCGGCTGCGTTGCCCTCGAAATTGCGGCACCACGAGGGAGGGCGAGGCTCCCGGAAGTCGGGCTGTGCGTTTCTAGAGAGACGCACAGCACTCAGTACCCCTCGCTTGACGCCTTGCGTAGAATCGCCGCCAAACATTCGCCGCATGTGCCCTGGCCAGCGGCCCATTCTTCTCCTGAGACAGACTCATGCACTTCGAGACCCGCGCCGTGCACACCGGCGTCAACAAGGATACGGCTTACAACAGTTGCATCACGCCCATTTATCCGTCGTCCACGTTTTACTGGGACGATTTGAACACCAACAAGGGGTTCGATTACACCCGCAGCGGCAACCCCACACGGCAGGCGATGGAGGAGAACATCGCTTCGCTCGAAGGGGGCATCGACTGCAAGGCGACCTGCACCGGCATGGCGGCGATCACGGCGGCCATGCACCTGTTCCAGCCGGGCGATCACATCATCGCCGGCAACGACATCTACGGCGGGACGTATCGCCTGTTCGCTGATGTGTTGACCGGAATGGGTCTTAAGTTCTCCTTCGTCCGCATGGGCAACCCCGACAACGTGAGAAACGCCCTCACGCCGCAGACGAAAGCAATCTGGATCGAGACCCCCAGCAACCCGCTGCTCAATCTGGTGGAGATCGCTGCCGTCACGGAGATCGCCAAGCACCACGGCTGCATTACGATCGCGGATAACACGTTCCTCTCGCCCTACTTACAGCGTCCGTTTGAGCATGGCGTTGATATCATCATTCACTCGACGACCAAATACCTCAACGGGCATTCCGACGTGGTCGGCGGCTGCGTCGTTACACGGGACGAAGAGTACAAGGAACGGGTCGCCTACCTGGTCAATGCCCTGGGGCTCGCCTGCTCGCCGTTCGATGCATGGCTGGTGCTGCGGGGTGTCAAGACGCTCGGCCCGCGGATGGAGGCCCATCAGCGCGGCGCGATGGCCCTCGCCCACATGCTCGACGAACATCCGGCGGTCGAACGGGTCTACTATCCCGGACTCGAATCGCATCCGGACCACGAACTGGCCAAACGGCAGCAGTCCGGGTTCGGAGCCATGCTCAGCTTCGACGTCGCCGGGGGGCGGTCGGCGGCGGAGAGAGTGTTCGAGAAGGTGACGCTTTTCGCGCTGGCGGAGTCGCTGGGCGGCGTGGAGTCGCTCATCGAGTACCCGGACACGATGAGCCATGCCTCGATGTCCGAAGCGGCGCGGCTCGAAGCGGGGATCACGGAGAAAACGATCCGTGTCTCCGTCGGCATCGAACACCCCGACGATCTCATCGCCGACATGCGTCGGGGGTTGGATTCGTGATGACATGATCTTGGGGGCCGGACGACAACCGAGTTCCGCTGTTGCAGGGCACTCCGGTCTGCCCTACGATTCCGTCTCCGTGCCCCGTTGAGCCGCACATTTCAAATGTGCGGCTAAACGGAAGCGCGCCGCTCAACCGGGCGACGTGACGTCCCCCCCCCTCCAACGATCCACAAGGTTCAGACCCCATGGCCGAACAGAAGGCAACCAACGTTCATTGGCACGATCACCGCGTCTCCGGCGAAGACCGTAAGAAGCTCAAGGGGCAGAAGGGGGCCGTGCTGTGGTTCACCGGGCTGAGCGCGAGCGGCAAGAGCACGATCGCCAACACGGTCGATCACAAATTGCACGAAAGCGGCCGGCACACGTACCTGCTCGACGGTGACAACGTCCGCATGGGCCTCAACAAGAACCTCGGATTCTCCGCAGAGGACCGGGCGGAAAACATTCGCCGCATCGGCGAGGTTGCCAAGCTGTTTGCCGACGCCGGCTTGATCACGCTGACGGCGTTCATCTCCCCCTACCGCGCCGACCGTGACGCGGTCCGCGGGTTGCTCCCGGAGGGCGAGTTCGTCGAGATTCTGGTCGACGCCTCGCTGGAAACCTGCGAAGCCCGCGACCCCAAAGGCCTGTACAAAAAGGCCCGCGCCGGCGAGATCAAAGGCTTCACCGGCATCGACGACCCCTACGAATCCCCCGAGAAACCCGAACTCACCCTCGACGCCAACACCAAAAGCATCGACGAACTCGCCGATGAGGTGATCGCGTTTCTGGAGTCGAAGGGCTTGCTGGCGGTGTGAGCGGCAGACATTGATCTGCTCAATTAATCCGAATCCGCTTTCATCGCCGCTTTGAACAACCTCTTCGGCTCGACTAACAGGTTACTTTTCTGTTCGCCAGGCGCATCACTCTGAGCGGAAAACCGAAAAGCATTCAGGCGCACAAGGAAAGTGTCTGATGGTTTCGTTGCGTCCAGGAACACATCCCATTGATGGGATTCGTGCTCGGAGAGGCTGAGGTACCAGAGGACGTAGTCAGCGAGGTTCTGCCCGTCGAGCATAAGTCGACCGAACAGTTGTTTTTGGTACGACTCCTCCGGTGCGATCCAGGCGGCGAAAAGTTGGACCGGAAGCAAGTGGATCGGCGGTTCGCCGGGGGCGTCGAGACCTGCTGTCCATTCGGCGGTGCCGTCATCGAGCCAGTTTCCGTTGAACGCAAGCGGGCGCTGTAGCAGACGGAATCGGACGGTCACGCGATCGAACGCTGCCAGTCGTATGGTGACGCAGTCTGACAATACTTCTTTGAGCTCATCTTCGGATGCCAGCCGCAAGACGGACGCCTCAAGACGTCTTTGATTTGCTAACGCCGGGAACGCCCGAAGGATTCCGTTTTCGTCGGTCTCTAGCCGTTTGGCCAGCAACTCTCTCAGCCATTGCAAATGCGACTCAGGGTCGGCCCGATTCAGGCGAACGATCTTCGGAACGTCGCTGAAGTCAATATATCCGCGTTCGACCGCATACTGGGCAACACGCGCGACCGCCTCAGCCCAGAATTTCTCGGCGTCGCCTTTGTCGTTGAATTCGTTGAACTCCAGCGCGGCGTGAAGCGTCAAGACGAGCAACCCGAAATTCTTCAAGTCATGCTGGGCGTGCTCAGCAAGGTAAGCCTCAACACGAGCGACTATCTCCGGATCCCGACCTTCTGCCCGCACCCACGACTGTGCCAGCTCGACGAGTCGACTGACCGCCTCGGTCATCCTGTCGATTCGAGCGGCGAGGTCGTCCGACCCACGAAAGCGTTCAAGGTAGACGCTCAGCGTCCCCATCGGCGAGTTGTAGTGATGTAGGTATCCGGCACCACCCACGTCCACAGGAAGTTTGCCATCAAAAATCCCCGTGACCACGGACTTGCCGTCTTCGTGGCGAACGTCAACCCCGTAGGCTGCTGCGATCCGAGCTTCCTCTGCGGGTGACAGACGCTTCTCTCTGGACTCGCTTTTGGCCTTCGACGCACCGGAGAACCTTCGTTCCACGCGTCCCTCATTCAGGGACATGTCGATCTCGTAAACGTTTCGAACGCAGCCGCTGAAGAATAAAAGGATTCCGAGCATCGGCAGCACGGCCATACGAGCACGCGGCGTTCGGTCTCTGTGGTTGGAGACTCCTGCGACAAAGGATTTAGATGAACGGATCATGGGGAACTCCGGGAATGAGAGTTCTGTGCAGCGATGAGAGCCGCCACACGATGGACAACCGGGCGGGCTTCCCTGATCTGATCCCCGAATGCGACTGGATATTCCCGGTTTGCCGAGAAAACGCCAGCGATCGGCAAAGATGCTGGACCGAACGTCGGTCGTCTCAAAAGTCGCGGCGGGAGATGCGCCAGCAGGTGAAGGTGAGGATCACCGCGAGGAAGGCGAGGTTGCTCCAGAGCGGCGTCCACAGATCGTGGTCGCTCCGGGATGCGCGCCGTCGGGCGGGCTCCTTGGCCGGCGAATCCTCTGCGGGGGAGTTTTCGGCAGACGCGGCATCTTCGTTGGTCAGCAGGTCGGCAACCAGTTTGCTGAGTTCGTTCGGCTTCGGCAGGATCGTGTACAGCGGCACCAGCGCGTAGCGGTACGCCCGTTCGGCGATGTCCAGCTCCGGGGCGAAGACTGTTTGCGGCTGCGATTGGCCCGGCACAAAGGCACGGACGCGGGCCGTCCGGTCGGCGATCAGCAATTGGCCCTCGTTATTAAAGGCGACGGCATGGATATCGCCCTGTCCCGGCACGGTGTCGCTCAAGTCGCGTTGGGTGGCGACGTCGTTCAGCCAGATATGCCCGTCTTCGGAAAGCAGGGCCGCATATTCGCCGTCCGGCGACGCAACCGCCTTGCGCGGCGGCGAATCGTAATCCCCAAACGGACGATGCGCTTCCACGTCTTGCAGCGTCGCCCGGTCCAGCAGGGTCACCTCACCCGACTCGACGGCGAGCAACACCCGCTTGCCGGCGAGGGCGACCAAAGCCGGTTCGTTGTCGTCGGCGATCGCCTCTCGCTCGACGGCGATGTCGTACGTTCCCTCTGCGTTGGATTTCAACAGCATCAGGTTTCCGTCGGAGTAGACGGCAAGGTCGCCGGTCGCCGCGTCCATATCGATGTCGAACGGCGGCTTCCAATCCGGGAGATCGGGCCGCAGTTCGTGGAACGCATCGCGGTCGCCCCGTTTGAGGAGTCCGGAAAGTTTGTCGGTGACCCATTGCTGAAGCTCCGTCAGTTCCATCGACTGGCCCGTGAATTCGGAAATGCTGCCGAGGCCGACGAGAATCACGCGGCCCGACGGATCGATGAACAGCGAATGGATGGGACTGGGAGCCCGGCCGGCTGATTCCCGCTGCCAGTCGTTGTCCCGGTCGGCGACGAGCAGTTGGGACGAGTCAATTGACCCGAACCCACCCACGACCGGTTCGACGGCCAGAATGCGACCGTTGGCCGCGTCGTACGTCGGTCGAAACCGGGAGCCGGCAAAGGCAAAGCGGCGGGCGATGCGTGGCGGCCCGCCGCCCGGCTCGCGAAACACCTCGGACCACTCGCCGCCGCTGCCGCCGTTACCGCCGCTTGTTTTCCACTTGAGGATCTCGCGGCTCTCATTCACGGCCAGCAAATCGTCGCCGGCGGGGACGATCTCGGTGATGCGGTTGGGAACAATCACCAATTGCTCCACGCTCTCGCGACCGGCGTTGATGAGAAACAGCCCGAACCAAAACACGAGTGTCAGACAGATGGCGAGAATTGAGTTTCGCCACAATGCTCCGACGGTTGCCGAAACGGCGTAGTAGATCAGGAATAGGAACAGATACAGCGGCACACACAGCAGCAGCCGGTGGTTCCAAACGTCGAACCGCAGCCCGACGACGAGCCACAGGCCCCCCATCAGGAACACGGCGTTCAGCAGCGTGAACGCGCAGCCCCCCAGGAACCGGGTGAGAAACAACAGTGTTCGCGAGACCGGTTTGCTGAGCAGCAGACTGATCTCGCCCGCCTCGAAGGTATGGGGCACGAGCGACGCCGTCACCAAAATGGAGATGAAGATCCCCAAGAATCCCAGCAGCACGGCACACGTTGCCACGACGACTTCGTTGACGATCTCCGCTTTCCGGTCCATGCCGACGGGGATCGGCGAGTCCAGTTTCCAGGCGAAGTAACTCAGATACATGACTTCGTCGGTTTCCAAGCGAACGAAGTCCGGGAACGCGGCCGCCAGCAAGCGACGGTTGCGTGCGGCCAGTTCGTCGCCATCGAGTTCTTCCTGCGCCGCCAAGGCCGCGAGTTCGTCATCGAGTTCGACGCCTTGCCATGACGGGGCGTCGTAGAAGTCGTCGCGGGCGATCAGGGCGTTCAGCTCCCCGCGGAGCCGGCCTTTCCGGTGACCATGGAACTCCTGCCCGTTTTCGGCCGCTTCCTGCAGTTGCTCGCGGCCGGCGTCCGGGATGATCGACCAGATGTGTTTGCCGGGGGACGGCTCGTCTCCGGCCGCCTCTTCGGTGATGTCGTCGAGCAATCCCCGGGCATCACGGATCTCACCCGGCTGCAGTTCCGTCGCCAGTCCGGGGGTCAGCGACAGCGGCGCGATCGCGAGCAGAAAGACGGCGATCAGCCCCAGCGTGAGCCAGAGCACGTGTGACGCGAACGCTTCTCGAAACGAGTCCTTCAAGATCGCCAGATAGGGCCTCATGGATCGGACGGCTCCCCGATGAGGGAGAGGAACGCCTGCTCCAGAGAATTTCGGGTCGGTTCCAGGCTGCGGATGCTGACGTTCCGGGACCGCAACGCGTCGACGATGCGGTCCACCTGTGACTGGCCGCCGGCCGTGATGCGGACCGCAACGTCGCCGCCGGCGTCCGGTTGGAGTTGGGGCGCATCGAGCCCGCCGGCGGCCAGCGCCTCGGCGATGTCTTCGGGAGTCCCCCGGAGCGTCAGCCGCACATCACTCCCCGCTTTAGTCAGTTCGGAGATGTCAGCGACGGTACGCATCCTGCCTTTGGCCAGAATGGCGACCCGGTCGCAGACCAGTTCGACCTCTTGCAGCAAATGGCTGTTGAGGAAGACCGTGGTCCCGTTTTGTTGGAGTCCCTTGAGGACGGCGCGAATCTCGCTGCGCCCGACCGGGTCGACCCCGTCGGTCGGTTCGTCGAGAATGATGAGTTCCGGCTCGTGCAACATGGATTGGGCAAGTCCGAGCCGCTGGAGCATGCCTTTGGAGTATTTGGAGACACTGGTCGTGCCCCACTCTTCGAGCCCGACCGTCTTGAGCAATGCGGGACGCTGCCGTTTGACTTCGGCGACCCGCATGCCGCTGAGGCAGCCGTAGTATTCGAGAGCCGTGTTGCCGGTGAGGTGCCGGGGGATGCGGTGGTTCTCCGGCAAATACCCGATCCGCCGCCGCGCCCTGCGGTGACCCGCCGGATGGCCGAGGATCGTCGCGTCTCCCCGGGTCTTGTGGACGATTCCCAACAGCACCTTGATGAGAGTGGTCTTGCCCGCCCCGTTGGGCCCGAGCAGACCGAAGATGGACCCCCGCGGAACGGCGAACGACACTCCTTTGAGCGCCTCGACCTGTCGCCGCCGAATCAGCCCCTCACGGAACGTCTTCTGGAGGCTGTCAATTGCGATGGCCGGAGACGTGCTCATCGGGGCTGTCGATCGTATTCAGGACTGAAGGTGCAGAGCTGTGGGCGCAGGGACTTTGGGATGACCAATTCCCTGAAGCCTATCAAGGCCTCCCTCGAGATTCGAGCCGGCGACAGCGCGCCATCGTCGAACCGGGACGTCTGCTCAGTGGGGGGGCTGGGGCGATCCGAAATCGATGCTGGGCAAGACACACGGAACTCCGGGGCTGTGGACGGTGAACGAACCGCGTCACGGCCCCAGAATTCGGTCGGGGACAGATTCTTTTCGCCTCGACAGCGCCCCAGCCACACGCGAATGAGCGAGCTCCGCCATCGAACAGAGACGTCGATCCAGGTGTCCCAACCCGTTGATTCGTCAGAATCTTTGCGAACGGATCAGGCGGGCTGATATCGAAAACGAGCGCCGGCCAATGGCGGCAACCCGCCAACGCGGCGACGCGCGTTCCGAAAAAGCCGTCAAACTCGGCCCCTGTTCGCCGGGATCGGGGGCTGACGGTCGGGCAATTTGTGAGAGGCCGCCCGCTGTAAGGTAGGCTATCGGGGAGTGTTGGATCGCGGGAGCGTCTTTGCGCGCACAGAAATCAGCTCGGCATCCAACATGAGATCGCGCATCAGCCGCCGATGGTTCGATCGTTGAATCGCCGGCGGAACATGTGTCTATGCCTGTCACGCCGGCATTGCCGTTTAACGCCGCCGTGATCCACCGTCGTCGGCCCTTTCGCAGGGCGAGGAAAATGGGGAACCGATCTGATTCATCTGCTGCTGAAGCGCTGGCTGCTGCCGCCGCGCTGCCGGATGACGTTCCGCCCCTGATCGACGGACGATTCGAGGTTCTGGAGGAGTTATCCCGAACCGATCGGTCCAGCAAGTGGCGCGGGATTGACAAATCGTCGGGACAGCCGGTCATCATCCGCATGCTGGCGGTCGATTCAATGCCCGCCGGCGCATTGATGCGGTTGGAGCACGAGGCACTGCTCAGGCTGGCGCTTCACAGCGAGCACAAGGCTTGTCTGCTGTTTGCCGGGCGCGTCGGCCGTCATCATGTTTTGGTCCGAGAGTTCGTACCGGGCATGTCGCTCGCCGAACGTCTTGCCGCCGGTCCGCTCGACTATGGCGATACCCTTGCGGTCGCAGCCGGCGTGGTGTCCGCGTTGCGGGATCAGCATGGCATTGGCGTGCTGCATCGCGGCGTTCGCCCGTCGAACGTCATTGTGAACGAGACGGGTCCGCTGACGGTGGTGCGGCTCGTCAACTCCGGCACTGTGTCGCAAGTGCCCGGCTCCGGCACGCTCTCTCCGGTCGAGTTGGAGATCGCCGCTTACCTCTCTCCGGAACAAAGCGGGCTTCTGGAGCAGGACGTCGCCGAGCCGTCCGACATCTACGCGGCCGGGATCCTGATGTACCACTGTGTGTCCGGGCATCCGCCGTTCCAGTCTCCCACGCTGGGGAGCCTGCTGTTCGACCACATGACGGCTCCCGTGCCGAGCCTGCGCGACCTTCAGGTGGACGTGCCCCGCGCGTTTGAAGAGTTGGTGCACCGGACCTTGAGAAAGGACCCCCGCGACCGCTATCAGTCCGCAGAGGCTGTGCTCGCCGATATCCGGGCGTTGCAGAGGGCGTGGGAGCGAAACGAAGAACCATCGATCGTGGTTGGGTCCCACGATCACCGCTGCAGTCTGACAGAGCCGGCTTTCGTCTCCCGCACGTCGGAGATGGACCAACTGGACCGGTTGCGTTCCCAAGCCGCCCAAGGCGTCCCAAACGTTGTCTCGCTGGAAGGGGAATCGGGGGCCGGCAAGAGTCGGTTGCTGGAGGAGACCGCGCGGCGGGCGGCCGGAGCGGGCTTCCGTGTCTACCGGGGCCGTGGAACCAACGACGTGGCCCGCGAGCCCTTCCAGATGCTGCGAGGCATCGTCGAGGGTGTCGTGTCGGACGTTCGGCGACATCCATCACATGGCGAATTTCTGATCGAACATCTCGGCGAGGACGCCTCGGTCGTCTCCACCGCTTTGCCGGGGCTGGCACCGGTGCTGGGATGGGGAGGAAAATCGGCCCACGGCTCGGAATCTTTCGGCGAAGCAAGAACCATTCGGGCGCTGGCCCGTTTGCTCGACGTGCTCGGTACCGAACAACGGCCCACCCTTGTCATTCTGGATGACTGCCAATGGGCCGACGAACAGACTCACCGGCTGATCCGCCGGTGGCAGAACGGAATCGAAACCGGAACGAGGAAGTCGTACGTCCAACTGATCGTCGCATTTCGGAGCGAAGAGGTCGGCGAAGCGCACATCCTGCGGCAGAAGCAGGCGACCGCCCATGTCCGTTTGTCGTCCCTCACGGATGAGGAAGTCCGCCGATTGGCGACATCAATGGCCGGACCGCTGCCCGATGCGGCCATGCAGACTGTCGTTCGGCTGGCGGGTGGCAGCCCGTTCATGGCGTCGGCCGTTCTTCGGGGGCTGGTCGAATCCGGGGCGCTCATGGGGTCGGACGGCGGTTGGACCGTTGACCTGCTGGTGATGAGCAAAGTTCATTCATCGAGCCAGGCGGGGTCGCTCCTCTCGCAACGGCTCGACCTGCTGCCTCCCGAAACGCTGCAATTCCTGTCGTGGGGTGCGGTGCTCGGCAGCGAATTTGACATCGATTGCGTCGCGCGGCTGTCGGGGCAACAACCGGATCATGTGATCGCGGCGGTCGACGAGGCGCGCCGCCGTCATCTCATCTGGTGCCGCCAGGATGGAGCAGAATGCGTTTTCATTCACGATAAGATTCGCCAGGCGCTCCTGGAACGTCAGTCTCCATCCGAAAAGCAGAAGCGCCATCGTCAGGCGGCACTCGACTTGCAACGGAACGCGCCCGACGAGATCTCGGCCCTGTCGTTTCACTTTGATGCGGCCGGCATGCACCGGGAGGCATTGGCGTATGCGCTCAAGGCGGCGGAGCAGGCAAGCGCGCAGCATGCCCTGGAAATCGCCGAGCAGCAGTACCTCATCGCCCGCCGGGGAAGCGCGGAGGCGAACCGGGAGTCGCAGTTCCGTATCGAACAGGGTCTTGGCGATGTGCTGATGGTCCGCGGGCGCTATGCGGAAGCGGGCCAGGCCTTCGAACGGGCCGCGCAAGTTGCTGATGGAGTCGTCGCCAAAGCCGCGCTGCAGGGAAAGCTTGCAGAGCTGGCGATGAAGCGGGGGGACATGGAGCAGGCGGTCAGCGACTATTCGTCCGCCCTGCGTCTGCTTGGAACAACGGTTCCCCGCACCGAGTCGGTATTGTTTTTGATGCTCGTTTGGGAAGGGATCGTGCAGGGGCTGCACACGGCTCTTCCCTCGTGTTTCGTGCATCGCAAGCGGAAGTCCCCCGGCGAAGTCGACCGGCTGAAGATGCGGTTGTTGAGCGGATTGAGCCACGGTTGCTGGTATTGCCGCAGCAAGATTTCGGTCTATTGGTCCCATCTGCGGGGCATGAACCTGGCCGAACGTTTCCCGCCGACTCTCGAATTGGCGCAGCTTTACGCCGACCATGCGCCGGCGATGACGATCATCCCGATCCCCGCGTTCCGCAGAGGAATTCGGTATGCCGAGAAGTCGCTGGCGATTCGCAAGGAGTGCGACGACCTGTGGGGACAGGGGCAATCGCTGCACTATTACGGCGTCGTGCTGTATGCCGCCTCCCGCTATAAAGAGTGCATCGACCGCTGCCGCGCGTCGATTCGCATCCTGGAACGATTGGGAGACTACTGGCAGGTCCACATCGCGCGTTACCAGATTGCCGCGGCCTACTACCGATTGGGCGATCTGAGTTCGTCGCTTGCGGAAGCCCGGTTGAATCACAAATCGGGTCTCGATTTGGGGGACGAACAGGCATCGGGCATCATTCTCGATGTGTGGGCCTGGGCCACGGACGGGGCGGTCCCTCCGGACATCCTCCGTCGGGAACGGGCCCGCGAAAGGACTGACGCCCAGGGTGCCGCCCAGGTGTTGTGTGCCCAGGGAGTTTGCCAGCTTGGGGAAGGCGATGCGGCCGGAGCGGTCGATTCCATCGAACAGGCGATCCGCATCTGCGACTCCGCGGGCGTCCGCAATGACTACACGCGTCCGCTGCTGACCTGGAGGGCGACGGCGATTCGTAAGTGGGCCGAGCAGGTCCGGGACCTCACGCCACAGACCCGCCAGTCGCTGCTTCAACGCGGGACGCATGCCGCGCAGCGGGCGCTGGCGGAGACTCGCTTCTATCGCAACGAACGTCCCCACGCTTTGAGAGAACTCGGCCTGATTTACGCGATGCAGGGCCGAACTCGCAAAGGGCTGAAACTCCTTGGCCGAAGCCTGTCTCTGGCGCAGCGGTTGGATGCCCGCTTCGAACAGGCGCTGTCGCAATCCGCCCGTGCCCGGCTGTGCAAGGAGCTTCGCTTTCCCGCGGCAGAAGAGCAACTTTACCACGCGGAAGTCCTGATCGCGGAGATGCAGCCGGTGTCGGAGGGGGACACGTCTTCGCGCTCCGCCGGCGACCTTCCCAGCCTCTCACTAATCGACCGCTTCGGCACGGTGCTGGATGCCGGCCGCAAGATCGCCTCGGCATTGTCCACCAATGTCATTTTTGATGAGACCCAAGCCGCTGCCTCGCAGCTGCTTCGGGGAGAGACATGCACGCTCGTCAACGTGATCCCATCGGCGGACCGTCTCGAATTTACGCCGATCGACCAGAATTTTGAACGGCCGGTCAGCGAATCCATTCTCGCCGAATCGGTCCGTTGCGGATGCGCGGTTACCGGTGGCATGGATAAGGACGACCCGGAGACGGCCGCTGGCCAGGAAACCGGCGAGCGTTCGGTTCTTGGTGCACCGATCCTCGTGAGAGGCCGCGTTGTCGCATGTCTGTACGTTTCGCACGACAACGTGAGCGGACTGTTCGGACCGACCGAGGAACGTCTAGCGGATTTCATCACCACGATCGCCGGAGCGGCACTCGAAAATGCCGAGGGCTTCGAGGAATTGCAGCGGCTCAACGCCACGCTGGAACGCCGCGTTGCCGACCGGACCCGAGTTGTCGAGGCGCGGGCCCGCGAACTGGCCGCCAGCAATGAAAAACTGGAACAGACCGCCAAACGGCTTCGCGTGGCCCAAGCTGAATTACTCGCCTCCAAGCAACAGGTCGAAGTCGCCAGCGAAGCCAAAAGCCGCTTCCTCGCCGCGATGAGCCACGAAGTCCGTACTCCCATGAACGGCATCATGGGAATGGCCGAACTCGCCCTGCGGACATCCTTGAGCGAACAGCAGCGGGGATACGTCAACACCATCAACGAATCGGCCGCCATTTTGCTCGCGCTGCTCAATGACGTGCTCGACTATTCCAAAATCGAAGCCGGAAAGATGGAGCTGGAAGACGTACCGTTGTCGCTGCACGAACTTGTGGGCAGCAGTGTCCGCATGCTGGCCGGCCGCGCTGCGGAGAAGAAGATCGAACTGATCTGCCGCGTTTCACCCAATGTCCCCGCGACGATGTCCGGCGACCCCAGCCGGCTCCGGCAGGTGCTGATCAACCTGTTGGGCAACGCCATCAAGTTCACCGAATCCGGAGAAGTGCTCGTCCACGTTTGGGAGGACAAGACCGACGACCGCGAACCGGCCAACGGCGAGGCGGGCGACGGCGACGCAGCAGGCGGTGAGACGGCAGACAGACGCAACACAAAGTCGATCCATTTCCTCGTGCAGGACACGGGTGTCGGCATCCCAGCCGAGCAACAGCAGGCGATCTTCGAAGCGTTCAATCAGGCGAGCACGTCGGTCACGCGGCAGTTCGGAGGCACCGGGCTGGGGCTGTCGATCTCCACAGAATTGGTCAGCCTGATGCAGGGACGCCTGTGGGTCGAGAGTGAACCGGGGGTCGGCAGCCAATTCCATGTCGTTGTGCCTCTGGGAACGGTCGAGGACGATCAGCCGCCGCCCGCCCCGCCTGACGAGCCGGTCCGCCCCGTGTTGCTGCTGTCCGAGCACGCGGCGGCAGCGGCCGCCTATCAGGAAATGCTCGCCGAGAACGGGCTCGAAGTCACGACGGTCATCGATGCCGAACACGCCCAATTGGCATGGCTGGAGGCGAAGCGGACCCAGCAGCCATACTTGATGATGGTGGCCGACGCACGGGCCGATCTGGGAATCGACCCGACGATGCTTCACCAGCTTCGCAGCATGATCGGCGACGACCACTGCCCGCTTTTGTTACTCACACCGGTCGATCAGATGGAATCCTCCGATCGCTTCCGCGAATGGGGGGCCGACCATGTCATCATGAAGCCGGTGATCCCCAAGGACCTGAAACGCTGTTTGAACGACACTGGCATGGCCAACGCCAACCCACCCGAAGCAAGCTCTGCGAACGGAGATCCCCCGATGATCAGCCAACCTTTCCCAACGTCCGCCGAGAGTAACACGTCTCTCCGGGTTTTGGTCACCGATGACAGCGCGGTCAACCGGGAGGTCGCCGGCGGTCTGCTCGAGTTTCTTGGCCATCAGGCCGAGTTCGCCCGCGACGGCCGCGAGGCGGTCGAGGCAGTCGCCCAGTCGGACTTCGACGTCGTGCTGATGGACATCGAAATGCCCGTGATGGACGGCTATGAGGCAACGCGCACGATCCGTCAGGCCGAGGCGATGACCGGACACCACGTGCCCATCATCGCCATGTCGGCCCATGCCATCGATGAGCTCAAGAAAGCGGGGCGAGACGCGGGGATGGACCACTACGTCTCGAAACCGATCGAGCCCGCCCAAATCAAGTACGTTCTGGAAAACCTCAACGAGTTCGTCACCGAGGCGGTCTCCTGAGGCGATCAAACCGGATCGGATTGGCTCAACGGGCTCCTCAGCACAGACACCGCGCGGCTACCAGGTGCAACCGCGGTCGCAGGGATCGCCGCCGACCGGTCGGAAAACGACTCGCGGGATTCGGCGGAATTCGACCGCCTCCGGAGTCCGCCGCACGGTCGGAACGATGGTGATTTGCCGGTTCGGTTGAGGCGCGGCTCGAAAGACGGTTGTCTCAGCCTCGCCGCTGTCGGAGGGCGCGGCTTCGCTCGCGGCGTTCCCGGATTCCGGAGCCAATGTGAAAGAGGCGAGCCGCGACGTGACGTTGTTGGCGAACACGGAAAGCCGCGGCCGCACAGCCGCCAGAACGCGATCCCCTTGCTGAAACGCAAACAGTCCGGCCACCAGCGCGCTAAGAATCCACAAGTCCGTGTGTGTTCGCCAACTTCCCATTGGAGTCTCTCCCTCGATTGAACGGTTCCGGCAGAGAGAACGCCGACGGGGTGTGAATCTTCCCGGAAATCCGGTTCCGGCATCAGATTTCCCGGGAAAGTTCGCCATCGTGGCCGTCACAAGGTGCGGCTCCAGCCATTGGCTTTGCCGAGGCGACTGCCGATCCGGAAAGGGCTGCCGCTTTGGCAAACTTTCCCCGATGGGTGACCGATTCGGTCGTGCAACGACGCGTGGCACGAAAATTGGCCGATTGGCAAAATATGCTGTTGTTCGGGTGACTCGCCGGCTTCAGGATGGGCCGTGTTGCTTGGTCGGATTGTTCGGGAAGCCATTGATGTGACGTTCTTGTCTCACAGGCCCCCTGGTCCGATCGCGCCCCATTTCCTTTCCCCTTCCGGGAGTTGCAAGCGATGAACGCTGAGATTGAACGCTTCTTTGAGCAGGACGTAGCCGCTCTCGTCGGCGAGTTGCGGCGGTTGGAACAAGAGGTCGGCGGCGACGCCGAGCCACAAAAGGGGGAGCAACTCGACCGTCTTACGGCGGCGATCAGACACGCCCTTGAAGCCTGCGGGCGGATGGAGGCCGCCATCGGCGATCACGAAGAGTTGCTGAAGGACGTGCAGACGAGATTCCGGGAGGCGATTCGTCCCTGGTTCGACCAGAGCTGGTTCATGGAGCGGGCTCACACCAAACCGCGGGGGTACCCCGGCGACTACGTGCTGCTTTCGGCGATTTATGACGACGTCCCCAAAAGCCGCGGCATGGGTGGGCTTCTCGACCTCTTCTTCCTCGACCAGACACTGGCCCACGGCGTACGGATTCGCCTCGCGGGCATTCGCCGGTTTCTCACCCAGGAAGTGCTCCGCCGGCAAACGGATCTGTCGATCCTCAACGTGGCCTGCGGACCGGCCCGCGAGTACGCCGAGGGTTTCTCCTGCGACGGACACCCGGTGCATCTGACGTGCATCGACATGGACGAACAGGCGCTCGAATATGTGCAGGAGAACGTCGCCGAGCAACCCAACGTGGAGGTCGATTTCGAGTGCGCCTGCTACAACGCCCTGCGAATGGCGTCCGCCAAATCAACGATCGCCAGGTTCGGCAAGTCCGACGTGATCTATAGTGTGGGACTCTGCGACTACCTGCCCGACGACTACATGATCCGCCTGCTTCGCGGGTGGCGTGAGTCTCTCAAGGAGGGCGGAGTCGTCTACGTCGCCTTCAAGGACCGGCTGCTGTACAACAAGGCGGTTTATCAGTGGCTCGTCGACTGGCACTTCTACGAACGGACGGAGGAGGACTGCCGACGTCTCTATGCAGAAGCGGGCTACGACATGGAAACTCTGGAAGTGACCCGCGGCGGTGACGGCGTGATCATGAACTTCATCGCCCGCTTGGAGGCGGCACCCGCGCAGGGAACTTCGGTCCGACGCTTCGAAACCGGCGAGAGCGCGCCAACCGCCCGCGAGCAGCACACTGGTGCTGGCAAATACCAACAGGTGCATCGCTGAAACGGTCGTGAAGTTTCGGCGGGAAAACCGGTCGAATGCCTCGTCCTCAAGCCATCTCACGGGGACGAGGCAAGTGTGTTCGCTTCATTCCCGTTGTCCCCGATCCCCCACGGCCGTTTCGTCGTGCCCGTGCACCCTCGCCCGTTTAGCCGCGCCCGTTAGGAAGCGCGTGCGCTAAACGAGGTTGCACCCCCCCTGCGAACGGCCCGGGTTACACCGTCGCCAACAGCGGCGCGGCGAGCGTCGTCTCGGACTCGTCGTTTTGGTACTGCCGCTTCGCTTCGAGAAACCGCTCTTCGCGGCAGAGGAATGCATCGACAATGTCCGGGTCGAAATGGGTTCCGGAATCGCCGATCAGAATGTCGCGCGCGGTCTCGTGGCCGAAGGCGTCTTTGTAGACCCTTTTGCTCGTCAGCGCGTCGTAAACATCCGCCAGCGCGGCGATGCGGCCGCACAGCGGGATGTCCTCACCGCGAAGCCCGTAGGGATATCCCGATCCGTCCAGCCGCTCGTGATGGGACAACGCGATGTCCCGCGCCATCTGCAGAAACGTCGCCTCGGGATGGTTCTGGGCGACGGCGTCCAGTGTCTCGCCACCCAGGATGGTGTGCTGCTTCATGACCTCGAATTCTTCGGGCGTGAGCCGGCCCGGCTTGAGCAGGATTCGGTCAGGGACTCCGACCTTTCCGATGTCGTGCAGCGGACTGGTGAGATAAAGCTGGGCGACGTACTCACCATCGACAATGTCGCGGTACTCAGGACGGGTCGACAACTCCTCAGCAAGAATGCGGCAGTATTCTCGCATCCGCTCCAGGTGGGCACCCGTTTCCTCATCGCGCGACTCGGCCAGTTTGGCGAGCGCGAAGATCATCATATCGCGGCTCTCCAGCGACAGAATCCGCTCGCCGACTTTCAGCCGCACGCTCAGCTCCTCCGGCTGAAACGGCTTCGTCAGGTAGTCGTCCGCACCCGCTTCCAAACCGCGGACGACGTTCTCGACACCTGAGAGCGACGTGAGCACGATCACGTAAACGTAACCGCCGGTCGGGCGGCTGCGAATCTTGCGGCACAGGTCGATGCCCGACATGCCGGGCATCTCCCAGTCCGTCACGACCAAACGGAAGTCGCCCGTACGAATGTATTCGAAGGCTTCTTCACCGTTCTCGGCGACAGTGGCCTCGTAGCCGAAGGTTTCGACGGCACTGGCCAGCATCTGGGCGGTGATCCAATCGTCATCGACGACGAGAACGCGCATGGTTTCTCTCTCTGATTGGAGGGCAAACAGCCCGCAGAACGTGTTGGTCTGTCACTGCCGCGTCGGCGATATGAAAAATCAGCCGGTGTTCCCGCATCCGCTCGGCGGACACAGCCGTGGCACCCGGCTCTCAAGGGACTATTAACCGGGTTGCGTGAACCGCGGGACGCCGTCAAAGAAGCGTTGGACTTCTCCGAGAAAATCGGACATGAGGCCGGACGGGTCCGCCGCGTCGCCACTGCGGGCGTAGGCTTCGAGGGCGGCTGCGGTTTCTGCCAGCCCCTCGGCGGCAACCGTCGCTGCAGAACCCTTCACCCGGTGGGCGACCTGCACGAGTTCTGCGCGGTCGTCGCTGTCGACGCACTGCTGCACGCTGTCGACGTCCGCTTGCAGCTTTTGCTCAAAGCGAACGAGGCAACGCTCGGCCAACTCCAGGTTGCCCATGCAGCGGTCAAGCAACTGCTGCATGTTGAGCACCTGAGTGGAACGGCTCGTTTCCGCTGTCAATGTTGTCATAGTGTCTCAGTCCTCATCACCTACATGACGGACGACCGGCCACGCAAGAAGCCACTCTGCTTCTCGACGATGCGCTTCAACCCTAGCTCACACACAGCGAGCCGCCGGACCGATCTTCGTATTTGCACGCAGAGTGAGCAGATTCGCTTGTGAATTAACGCCCGGTACTGTTGCAGGACGCACGATCCCGAGAACCGTCACTCGGCACGCTCTCGACGTTGACGAGAACGGGTGGCCCGCCGATCCCCGCGATCCCGTTGAGACGACCAGACCCGCCCGCTCCGATTGAGGCTCGGCGGGAGCCTCTCCCTCCCTTTGGGCTCCAAAATCCAGGGGGCGAGTTTCCAGACAGACACCCAGCCAGGGGCCGGCCCGGGATTGCCATTAGTCAAAATAATATATTTGACTAATCAAAATATTTGGTTACCCTGACAGGACCATCAGCGTATTCTGGTCAAAGATCGGTGTTGGCAAATCAACCTAAGGAGACTGTCCCGGCATGCCATCCATCACTCATCGCCGAAAGTATCTGCCATCGCGTGGTTTCACGTTGATCGAACTGTTGGTCGTGATTGCGATCATCGCGATTCTCATTGCGCTGCTGCTGCCCGCCGTGCAGCAAGCCCGCGAGGCGGCTCGTCGGATTTCGTGTCGGAACAACCTGCGTCAGTTCGGCCTGGCGTTGCACAACTATCTCGACACGTACTCCACATTCCCGCCAAGCTATTGTGCGGTTCCGGGCGTGACGACGAGCGTCGGTGGCCAATGGTCGGCGCGTGCGCGGGTCCTACCGTTCGTCGAACAGGGGAATCTCCAGAATCTGATCGATTGGGGGACTGCCTACAGCCAGCAACTCGCTGTGGCGACGACGCGGGTCTCGACGTTCCTGTGCCCCAGCGAAATCCACGACCAGGTTCGCGTGAACTCTTCGGGCGTTCCCCGCGATTATCCCGCCAACTACACGATCAACATGGGCACGTGGAAGATCTGGGATCCCCAGGACGGGACGGGCGGCGACGGTTCGTTCCACCCCAACAGCAGATTCACCGTCGCTCATTTCACTGACGGAACCAGCAACACATTGATGGCGGCTGAGGTCAAAGCCTACACCTCGTATCTTCGCAACACGAACGAGGACCCCGGCCCGACGGTGCCCGGCTCACCCGACTTCGCCGCACCTTTCACCGCAGCAGGCGGAGACGTCAACATGGGACCGCGTCTGATGGACAACACCGGCCAAACCGAGTGGGCGGACGGCCTCAGCCAGCAAGGCGGGTTTACGACCACGTTCCCGCCGAACACGTTTGTCCCCTACCTGTTCAACGGGGAAACGTACGACATCGACTACGTTTCCTATCGCGAAGGAACACATGCCACCCGCGTCGCGTATGGGGCGATCACCGTCCGAAGTTACCATCCGGGCATCGTCCATGCGGGATTGATGGATGGGTCGGTGCGCGCGGTCAGCGAAAACATCGATTCACAGCTCTGGCGGAAGCTGGGAACGCGAAACGGGGGAGAGGTTACGTCCGAATACTAGGCCCCCGACGATCAGGCCCCGCCGTGACGGAGAAACCGCGATTCCAGCACGCTCACCCTTCCCACTGCTCGACGATCTTGTTCTGTTCGTCGAGGACGGCGATGCGGGGTTTGATCGTGGAGGCTTCCTGCGGGTCGGCGAAGGCGAAGGCGAGCACAATGATGCGGTCGCCCGGTTGGGCGAGCCGCGCCATGGCACCGTTGAGCTGCATCGCGCCGCTGCCCGGCTCGCATTGGATGACGTACGTTTCTGCGCGTTGACCGGTCGCACAGTTGCCGATGAGTACCTGCTCATAGGGCACGAGGCCGGCCGCTTCCATCAGGTCAGAAGCGATGCCAATACTGCCATGATAGGCCAGATCGGTCTGCGTGACCGTCGCCATATGCAGCTTGGATTTGAGAACACGAATCAGCATGGAACCTCGGCTATTCAGGAGCCCTCACGGGGCATTGTTCGCGGAGTGGCCCGGAAGGTCAACCAGTTGCCAGTGTAGCAGGCGCGGCCCCGCGCATCCATTTCTGTGACAGGTTTTCACCCGGCCGCAATGTCACTTTGCGACCGTGCGGGTCCCCGATTGGCCGGTTCGTGACCGATGCCGCTTGCGGATTAGCACGGCCTCTGGGGACCTACGGGGCCTTGCGAAACCGCAAGCGTCGCTAAGTATTCTCGCCAGTTTCGGGGATCAACTGGCTGAGGGCTTCTCGGCGGCAGCCTCTTCGCGTTTCGACCATCCGTAGAACAGAGCGGCGAGCGTCAGACACGTCGCGCAAACCGTGAAGATGACCGCGTTCGGCGTGCGGCTCGTCCACTCCTCAACGGACACCCACGGCCAGGGATATTGGAAGAACGCGAAATTCAGCCAGAAGTACATCGACGTTGCCAGCAGCAGCGACCAGCGTGCAAACGGCCTTGCTCCTTCGCCGAACAGACCCCGACGTGCCAGCAGAAGCGCCAGGAGTGTCGCGAGCGTCAAGGGCAGCACGATATAGGCCAATACGCCGTACAACACCGGCAGATCCGGGGGCTGTTGATTGAAACAGAGTTGCCGCACGGTCTTGCCGGCAATCGGCACCACCAGGATGGGCAGCGTCATCAGGTACGGCCAGTAACGGCCCGCCAGCACTGCCGTCACCGGGATGAGCACCATCGTCAACGAGTGGCTCATGAAGATGTTCAGCAACTGCGACTGGAAGGGCACGCCAAACTCGTGACTGACAAGTACGACCACATGCACGGCGACCAGTGCCCACTCCGCTGCCGGTGTGATTTCAACCGTGTCCGCGTCCTCCTTCGGGCCGATGAGATGGCGATTGAGCCCGACGCCCAGCGCGAGCACGCCCCCCCACACGGCGCCGAACGTCGTTTCCATCATGTTCCACCAGTTAATCTGCGGCGGCAGGTGCTCGAAGATGCCGCGCTGGTAGAACTCCGGGTTCCAGGCATGGGAGGCTTGAATGCATTGGCCCCCCGGGAAGCCGAGCGCCCCACCGAGCATGCCCCAAAACGCGAGCCGCAGCGCGAGCCGGTCGTCCTTCGCCACACCGACATAAAGAACCAGACCAGTCAGGGCCATGTACAGGCCGCCCCAGCATTCGAACCGAGGTTTGACGTCGCCGTCCGGTTCGAAGATCCAGTTGTCTGAGAAGTACAGAGACGGCAACACCCGATGCTCGGGATCGTACGGGGAGTTGATCACCGCCACGCCGACGAAGAACAGAAACACCATCACCAGCAGCAGCAGGATGACTTCGAGGGGCCGATAACGGACGCGGCTCAAGCCCATGCCGAAAAACGTGCCGCAGAATCCGATCCAGATGCTGCCCTTGATCGCCAGTCCCAGCAGCCCCCACCGCAGCGCGTCCCAATGGCCGATCAGCGGCGCGTCGTGTGTCAAACCGACCGTCGAGCCGTACGTCATGCTCCCGCCGATCGACACGCCCAGTGCACACAGTGCGGCAGCGCGGGCGCCGCTCAGCGATGAGAGATGCGACCCGAATAGAAAAACCGTCACCAGTCCGAACAGCACGCCGGCGATCATCGCCCCGGTCTCATGCCCGTACTGCCCGCGAATCCCCCACCCCATTCCCGCCGCCATCGCTCCCAGAATCACGGCCATCCAAACAGGTGCAGAGCGGTTTTCGGACATGATGCGGGCCGAGAAGTTGCAGGGAAGCAAAGGCGTTCACAGGTCGAGGCGAGGCACATTTGGGATCACGGCCCGGAGCCTGGCAACGGAGGGTGGCTTCTGTCCGGACGATCCCTTAAACGAAGCCTGACAAAGCACTGGCCTCGACTTGATCCCGACTCTGACAGACGCTCGAAGCATCGTCAAGCGCCAAGGCAGAGTCGTTTGAGTTCCCCGCTTACGGCACGATTTGCCGGAGAGGCGAGGAGGGGATCGTGGGCTGGAGCCAGGGCAGCGTCCTTTTCTCCGAATCGCCGCGACCACATCCCGGCAAGGGTTCGCCCACACACTCCTCCGTCGAAGTTGGGCCGTCCCGGTCGGTGAGACGGGAGCGTTGATTGAACGCACCGGGTGGGACGCAAGAGTAAGCGTTCACAGGGCGGGTGCCTGACCCCGAATCATCCGTGCGAGAGTCGCCCGATCTCTGAACTGTTGTGACGCAAAACCTTCATGTTATTACGATGCCAAGGAATGACGACGCGCGGCGTCAGAAGTAAGATTTACATTCGCGCAAGTGCGAAAAGGATTGGTTTTGTCGGATGCTCCGTGTGCAGACCATTGTTGATTTCCACGTTTCAGAACACATGAGGAGGCTTTGGGATGGCCAGTTTACGAAAACAGCGGGGATTCACCCTGATCGAACTGTTGGTGGTAATCGCGATTATCGCAATTCTGATCGCATTGCTGCTCCCGGCGGTTCAACAAGCCCGGGAAGCGGCTCGGCGGACGCAATGCAAGAATAACATGAAGCAGCTCGCCTTGGCGCTGCATAACTACCACGACACGTTTCTTACCTTCCCCTCAGGCGGGGTTGTGTATGGCGAGTGGAACGCGAATGTTTCCGGTTCTGCGATGTACGATTCCAATACCGCGCCTTGCCCGTGCAGCAGCCTGAGCGGCAATGACGGCGAGGCGAACGGCCTGCCCTGGTCGGTGATGATCTTGCCCTACATCGAAGATGGCAATCGGTACCAACTGTTTGACCCCACCCAAAACCCTGCCAACAGTCATGGAACCCACAGCATCGGGAACGAAGGCGGTCCTCCGAGCGATCCGACCAATACGGCCGGTTATCTCAATATGCCGCAATGGCTGCTGCAAAACTCGAAGTTCCAGTGTCCCTCCGATCCCGGCTCGTCCGACGGTGTGAACAACAGCAACTACATGGGTGTCCAAGGGGGCGGGGCTCCCGGGAGCCCGGAGGCGACGTTCTGCGTCGGCAGCGGTAGCAAGATCGATCACCGGATCATGCAAAACGGATGTTTGTTCTGGAACTCGAAGATTGACATCGGTAAAATCAGCGACGGGACAAGCAACACGTATCTTCTCGGCGAGTCGAAGTACATGATTACGCCGGCGGGAAGTCGTAACACGACCCGGGCCGGCTGGGCCTCCTCCATTCGGACTGACACGTCATGTCACCCGGTCACCTTGGTCGGTGCCGTGTTGCAGACCAATTCTGCACCGGACAGTGGCTCAAAGCGAGGGGGCTGGGTTGCCGCAGCGCCTTCGAGCCCGCGAGACGCGCGGCTGATCTCCTCGTCGATGTTCGGCAGTGAGCATACCGGTGGTGCTCACGTGGCCTTAGCCGACGGTTCGGTGCGATTCATCAGTGAGAACATGGCGATTGCCACTCACTGGGCGCTTGGTGCACGAGACGACGGAAACGTGATTGGAGAATTCTGATGGAGCGGCTCCCACAGTTCCCAACGCCACTTCTGGTTGTGGCGGTAAGCCTGATGCTCGCAATGCCCTGGGGGTGTTCCGGGGAGCAGGATGGCCCCCAGCGGTTCCCCCTCAAGGGGAAAGCGAGCGTGGATGGCGTCCCCATTCTCGAAGGGATGATCGCCTTGTCTCCGGACGACAAGAAAGGCAACGCTGGTCCCGGATCGACGATCATGATCGACTTGGGTGAGTACTCGATCGACCAGGCGCATGGCATCGTGGGGGGGCCTTACCGTGCCCAATTCAGCATCTATCGGGTCGGGGAAGTCACGGACGAAGCGGCTAGGGTTGACGACGACGATGACGACGGTCCGGTCGCGGGAGTGGCGTTTAAGCCATACCACAAGTCGATTGAAGTCGATCTTCCTGCGGAAGGTGGTACGTACGACTTTGAACTATAAGTTTTGAGGGTCTGGCCGTTTCGACGGCCGCAACCTCTCGACGATCGACGGTTTGTGCAGGTGTGTTCACGTCATTCGCGATGAATGGCGTGAGATACCTGCCTTTCTGTCGTGGGCGGAAACGGTCGCGTTTCTCGTGCTGCGTGACTTTGTGGTGATTCATCTGGGTCCAATTAGTTCTTTCGCGGGGTAAGCTCCATGGTCCGTCACGATTCGAGCATGGTTCCGTTTGGACCCACTCGCCGCCAATTCCTGTCATCGGCGACAGCGGCCTCGTTGTGGCCGTTCCTCGATTTCCGGATCGGAGAAGCGGCGGACCGACGTGAGCGGTTTTCGGGTTATCCGTTCAAGCTGGGAGTTTCCTCGGGCGATCCTGCACCGGACGGTTTTGTGCTTTGGACGCGGCTCTGCCCGGAGCCGCCCGGTGGCGGTGGCGTACAGCCCGTGGATATCCAGGTCCAGTGGCGAGTGGCCACTGACGAAGGAATGAAGCGCATTGTTCGCAAGGGAAACGCCACCGCGGCTGTGGACTGGGCACATTCTGTGCATGTGGAAGTCGAAGGACTCGAGCCCGACCGCAGCTACTGGTATCAATTCAAGGTCGGGATGGACGTCAGCCCGGTGGGACGAACGCGCACGGCACCCGCGAAAGATGCGATGCTGGACAGTTTTCGCTTCGCTTTCGTCTCGTGTCAGAAGTACCAGGACGGCTACTTCACGGCTTATGAGCACATCGCCCAGGATGATCTGCGTGCCGTCGTGCATCTCGGCGATTACATCTATGAAGGACACGGCGGCGGCGGTGACTCACCGGTCCGGAATTTCGACGGCCCGAAGCTCATGTCACTGGAGGAATATCGGAGCCGTTACGCGTTGTATCTCACGGATCCCCACCTCCAGGCGGCCCATGCCGCCTTCCCCTGGATTGTGACGTGGGACGACCATGAGGTCGCCAACGATTACGCCGCTGCGATCTCCGAAGACGTAACTGTCAAGCCTGAGGAATTCCTTCTGAGGCGGGCCAACGCCTATAAGGCGTACTACGAGCATCTGCCCCTGCGTCGCGGGGCGTTGCCCGTGGGCCCCGACATGCTGCTGTACCGCCGCGTTTCTTTTGGGCGGATCGCGGATTTTTCCGTCCTCGATACCAGGCAATATCGCAGCGACCAACCCTGCGAAAGCAAATACAGGACACCTTGTGAGGGCATCTACGATCCCCAAGCAACCATGCTGGGAGATACGCAGGAGAAATGGTTGTGTGACGGGCTCAGTGCGAGCCACTCCCGCTGGAACATTCTCGCCCAACAGGTCATGATGGCCCGGCCGGACTTCGTATACAAACCGCACAAGGCAGGTGAAATCATTTTCTGCATGGACAAGTGGGATGGTTACCATGTGCCACGCACACGGTTGCTCCAGTTCTTGTCCGACCACCAGATCACCAATCCTGTCGTATTGACCGGTGATGTGCACACCAATTGGGTGAGTGATTTGAAAGTCGATTTCGACCGGCCGGAGTCGCCGACGGTCGGCACCGAATTCGTGGGAACTTCGATCACCACCAAGGGCGACGGCAAACAAGCCGTCGAGATTGAGAAGGTCGTCCAAGCGGCGAACCCGTTTGTGAGATTCTTCAATGACGAGCGAGGATATGTCCGCTGTGAGCTCACCGCCGATGAATGGCGGTCCGATTACCGCACCGTGCCCTACGTCTCCCGTCCGGGTGCCCCGTGCGTGACCCGCGCGGCCTTCGTCGTCGAAAACGGCCGGCCGGGGGCCGTTCGGACGTGATCTTCACACTCTGGCCGGAATTCCTCATCGGTGCGAAGAAGCGGCCCTGTGACCGGAAAATGTTTGACACGCCAAAGACGGCCAGCCCGCAGCGAAGTGGCTCTTGGGGAGCACGTCCGCATTCCCACTGAGGGGCCGATGCTCTTGGCCCGCCTGCCATCGTCTTCCGATCGTCGCCAACGTCGGGGACTTGCGGACAGGGTGGGCGCAGCGGTTCCACAATCGTCTGAAACTCGCCTCACCCAGGTGGACATGGCTGCCTCGTTCGGGTCTTTTTGACGGGACGCTTCATCTTTTGTCCAACGAATTCGTGCATCAATGCCCAAGCCCCGGCCTGACATTCCGCATGTCGCGATTCTCATCGAAACCTCTCGTTCTTACGGTCGTGGCCTGTTGCGCGGGGTGCGAAAATTCCTCTCCCTGCGCGGGCCGTGGTCCGTGTTCGTTGAGTCGCGAGGTCTGGAGTCGAGTCTCCCTCCCTGGCTGGAGAATTGGCACGGAGACGGAATTCTCACTCGAACCGACTCTCAGAAAATGTCGGACGTTATCAGCAGAGTGGGCGTTCCCACGGTGGAATTACGGGCGACTCGCTTACCGGTCGGTTTCCCCTTCGTCGGTGTTGATAATCAGGCCACTGGCCGAATCGTCGCCGAGCATCTTCTCAATCGGGGATTCCAGCGGTTCGGGATTTACGACCTGGTCGTGGAAACGTATTTCAAGCAGCGGACCGAGGGCTTTCTTGCTGCCGTCTCGAAAATGGGTTATTCGACAAGTGTGCTGCATGCTTCGGGACATCGGGAGCGCCCCGTAGACTGGGAACGCAACCAGGACAGACTGGTGAAATGGCTCCGTGAACTCCCCAAACCGGTAGGGCTCATGGCCTGCACCGACCAATTAGGTTTCTGGCTGCTCGACGCTTGTCGCCGAGCGGGAATCTCCGTTCCGGAAGAAGTTGCCGTCGTGGGAGCCGACGATGACGAAACGCTTTGCGAAATCTCGATCCCTCCGATGTCCAGCGTCCGGTTCAATGCGGAACGGATTGGTTACGATGCGGCGCATTTATTGGATTCGCTGATGGCCGGAGGCGAAGTCCCAACGAGCCCGCTGCTCATCCCACCGCTGGGAATCACGGCGCGACAGTCTTCGGACATCTTGGCGATTGAGGACCGGGACCTGGCGGATGCACTGCAGTTCATCCGGCAGCGCGCGTGTCACGGCATCGCGGTAACGGATATCCTGCGGGTCGTTCCGATCTCCCGCAGCTCATTGGAACGAGGCATTCGAGATCTGCTCGGGAGATCCCCCCAGGCGGAGATCACGCGGATTAAGATTGAACGGGCCAAAAACCTGTTGGTTATGACCGACTGCACCCTCGATGTGATTGCGAAACAATCGGGCTTCAACTCCGCCCAAGTCCTGTGCGAATGTTTTCGGAGAAACGTCGGAATGACACCCGTAACCCATCGCAAAAAGACTCGTGCCGGCAAGAAGCGGGTTTTTCCGGGAAGTGCGGATTAACGTCTCCGGAACAGGCGATTTCGTGATTCCTCTGACTGGGGCCAGGCGAACAGGGCGGGGCTCAGCCCACGGGGAAGTCAAGTTACTTGCGACGGCTCTGGTCCGCTCGCTGCTCGACCGGCCAGAGACGCGTTTTGCCGGCGGCGGGCTCGCGGACCTGTTTGACCAGCACGCCCTGAACAGTCCCGGTCAGATCGTGGATTGGCTGCAGGCGATGTTTCTCGCCGGGACGCAGGTCAATGCAGGCTTCGTCGGCCCGCATCCGAGCCTCACGGACCTGGACGCCGGCGACCTCCGCTTCCACACCGACTTTCGACAGGTGTACGCGGCCATTCTCGATGACTGGCTGGGCTGTCCGAGCGGGCCGGTCCTCGGCGGCGAGTATCCGCCGGCGCACGCCATTCGAGGTTAGCCGCCCACAAGTTCTGACAGACCACCCCAACCAGCGGGGTGGAATCGGCTTCGTGGCTCTCCTACCCTTGGTGGCGCAGGCCGGCGATCGGCTTGCGAAACACGTATCGATCACCAAGGTTTTCGCATGCCGTCTGAACCGCTGCTTTACGAGACTCACTGTCACACGCCGTTGTGCAAACATGCCGTGGGGGAGCCGGAGGAATACGCGGCTGTCGCCCAAGCCCGCGGGCTGCGCGGGTTGATCGTGACCTGCCACAATCCGCTGCCGGAAGGCCATTCGGCCCATGTGCGAATGGGGGTGGAAGAGTTGGACGCGTACGTTGAGTTGGTGGCCCGCGCGCGGGAGACGTGGGCCGGTCGCGTGGATGTGTGCCTCGGCATCGAAGCCGACTACTGGCCCGGCTATGAGGGTTGGTTGGAGGACCAGTTGGCGTCAGCCGATTTCCACTTCGTGCTCGGATCGGTCCATCCGCAGACTCCCGAATACCGCAAGACATACGCCGTCTCCGACCCGGTGGAAGCACAGCGGGTCTACTTTGGCATGCTCGCCGACGCGGCCGAAACCGGCCTGTATGATTCGCTGTCGCATCCCGATCTGATTAAGAACGAGACCGCGACTGCGTGGAAGCCGGACGAGATCCTGGATGACATCCGGCGGGCACTCGACCGCATCGCAAGAACGGGAATCGCGATGGAGCTGAACACCTCCGGAGTCCGCAAAGTGATTTCCGAGATGAACCCCTTTCCCCGGATGCTCGTCGAGATGCGCGCGCGTGAGATTCCGGTGACGCTGGGGGCGGACGCTCACGACCCGCAGCGAGTCGGCGACCGCTTCGTTGAAGCCCTCGAGTTGCTGGCCTCCTGCGGTTACGAGCACGTGAGCCTGTTCCAAAATCGGCAGCGACGACAAGTCCCGATCAAGGATGCGATGGCCAGCCTGGAATAGGCCCTGATGGCGATGCGCATCTGTTGGTCTGAGCGTCAGGAAAAGGCGATGATTCGTGGTTGGCGGCCGATCTCCGATCGACACCGACGCCGGCACCGAACGAATTGTCCCTGACGGAATCCCGAACGGCCCAGTCCCTGCCCGCGCGCGGAGTTGCGGTCCGGTTGCCGGGCTCTACACTTTGAGGTCACCCTCCCTGTCCGGCCCGAGTTTGGCGATGACCGAGCATTCCGTTCCTCCGCCGCTGACACCGCAGAATGGCGAAGAGAACGCTGCCGGCGACGAAGCCGAAATCCTCGGACGCACCGACCTCGCCGGGCAAACGGCTGACGAGGGGCGGGGGCGTATCTTTCCCTGCGAGCAGTGCGGGGCCGACCTCGTCTTTCACATCGGTGAGCAGCGGCTGAAGTGCCCCTTCTGCGGTGCCGAAAAGGACTTGGAGTTGCGGGCGGATGCCGCCGTCGGCGAGCAGGACTTTCTCGCCAGGCTCGAGCGGATCGAGCAGAACCGTGAACGGGAGCGGGACGGTGGCGGGAAAGTCGGTGGCGCGAAAGCCGGCGAATCGCGAGTCGGCGGCAGACAGGATGGCGGCTCATCCGACGTCGCGCCGAGGGCAAGCGAGGTCAGGTGTGAGTCGTGCGGCGGAACGGTCGTCTTTACCGGGACACTGACGAGCAGCGAATGCCCTTACTGCGGATCGCCCATCCAGCGAGAACATGTGCACGCGGCGACCCGCCGCATTCCGGTTGACGGTGTCCTGCCGTTTCTCGTCGACCGCGACCGGGCCGCAGAGGCACTGGCCCAATGGGTGCGGTCACGATGGTTCGCTCCCAACGAGTTTCTGAAACGGGGCGTCACCGCGAAATTCAACGGCGTCTACCTTCCGTACTGGACATACGACACGCTGACATTCTCGGTCTACCGGGGGGAGCGAGGCGAGGACACCACAACGACGGTTGGCTCGGGCAAGAACCGGCGGACGGTCACACGCACGGACTGGTATCCGGCATCGGGAAGCTTTCAGCGCTTCTTCGACGATGTGCTGGTGATCGCTGCGGAAGAGCTGCCGCGCGGCTATCTGCGCGGGCTGGAACCGTGGCCTCTGGCGAAGTACCTGCCGTTTACGCAACAGGTGCTGGCCGGTTTCCTGGCGAGAACGTACGACGTCTCGTTGAAGCAGGGCTTTCAGGAGGCGAAGCAACGGATCGATGAGGCCCTGCATGCGGAGACGTGCCGCCGCATCGGCGGAGACCGGCAGCGGGTGCACTCCCTCAAGAGCCGGTACGACGCAATCACCTACAAACACTTGCTGTTGCCGGTCTGGATGATGGCGTACCGCTATCACGGGAAGCCGTACCGGGTGTTCGTCAACGCGGGCACTGGTGAGGTCCAGGGGGAGCGACCGTACAGTGTGTGGAAGATCGCGTTCGCGGTGTTGGGCGGAGCGATCGCTGCCGGCTTAGGAATCGTTTTCTCGCAGCAGTGATCGGGTGGGACGCGGCGGCTGGACGGCTGACGAACGTCAGGAGTCGAGGCCCAACGTGCGGCGGATGTGTTCCCACGGCTGGATGTAGGTCGCAAACGGCAGCCCGTCGACGGTTGGCTCCGGGCGGAACGTGCAGCCGTCGATGGCCGGACCGTCGGCAACCATGCGGCTGAGTCCATGTTCGATGCGTGCGGATCCCCAGGATTGGAGCGGGGCGAAATCCGCGCGATGCATGCAGACCGCGGCGGCGAGGGCCATCGCTCCCCAGTCGCTGACGCCGGCGAGGACCGTCCGGTCGGTGATGGTCCGGCAGGCGTTGGGAGGGGGGGGACGCGTGTCGCCGACCTGCTGCCAGTAGCCGCCCATGCCGATTTCGTTGCCTCCGTCTCCAATGCCAATCGTGCGGATGTGAGACGGCCGCTGCTCGAAGAGCCGATAAAGATCGGCGGACCAGTCATCGATCGGAGTGTCCCGCATGTTCCGGCATTGATCCTGGCCGGGGGCGCTCGCCATCGTCGGACCGACCCGCTCGACCGAGACCAGATGCGTCAGCGATTGCTGCCGCGGGTCGCTCCAGAACGACTCGTGCCAGGCTGCGGATGCACGGGAGCAAACGGGGCAGGCCATCAGTTCAAGTTCCGCTCCGCAGGCGTTGACGGCCGCGCGAATCGCTGCCGAACACAGCTCGTCGGTGATCAAACAAACATCCCATCCGGTCGACTGGAGCACGTCCGCGAGCAAAATGGCTCCGATCGGCCCGTCGGTTTCCGCTGCCGGAGTCGGTGCGTCGGGAACATAAAACCCGGTGACAATGCCGACGGACCGGGCCTCTGCCGCCAGGTCTTCGCCGGCCAATCGCAAGTGATCCGCGCACGGTCGGTTTGCCGCAGGGAATTCAGCGAGAAATCCGCGACCGGCGGGGTCCCGATGGATCCACTTCTCGATTTCAATCAGTCGCATCGATCGCCTCTCGAAGTCGTCGGCTCGACGGGGACCCGCCGAGGGTGGGAGTTTTTCTCAACACGTCCCCAAACACCCGGTGTCTCGAACCAACGGGGACACGGAGGTGCCTGATTTCAGCGGCGATGGCCCTCAGTTTTTCCCGGAATGATGAGACAGCGGGTGTTTCCACCAAAAATCTCACCAGCTCACCGGGCATGTCACCCTGACGACAACGTCGATTCTTGCACGCTCGCCACCAGATTGTCCATCAACCGGTGGTCATGGCTTCGTGTGGCGGCGGGCTGCGGGGGCAGGGCGGTGGTGGGATGAATTTTTTGAGGGGGTGTCATGATCCGGTCATGGGGAATCGAATTTGCCACGGATCGCAATGTGAGGAAACCGCACACTGCGACTTTCCGCAGACACAATACATGATTGTGCACAACGATTCTCAGCGTCGGGAAACGGCACCAAGCCCTCTTCCAGCTTGTGAGAAATCCGGCGATGGACCTCACTTGACGGTTGCGGCGACAAATTGAAGTTGCCATGATCCTCGCATCTCTGGCTCCGGTTTGGGAGCCGATGCGCTCAATTCTCATAAGCGACTCACTTGTACGGACCTCGCACATGTGCGGCCCGTGCAGGTTTGCATTCAGTCTCCATGGCCAAACAGAAGCTGACAACCGAGGAGATTCTCGCCAAGGCGCGCCAGTCGGGTGCGCAGGGACCCGGAGGTGGTGGCGAAGCGGCTGCCGCACCGGAGTCGGCATCGCCTGAAAAAGCTTCCGGTTCGGCATCGGAGCCGGCCAAGGCTTCGGCGGGAAAGACTGCCGCCAAACCCGGCTCAACGGCCGACATTCTTGCTGCGGCTCGGGCTCAGAAACCCGGGGGCGCAGCTGGCAAGGCGGGATCGGCTTCCAAGCCAGCCTCGCAGCCTGCTTCGACCTCGGATGTTCTGGCTGCTGCCCGTTCGCAGGGGGCGGGGGCAGCGAAAAAGCCCGCCGCCAAGCCGGGTTCCACATCGGATATTCTCGCTGCCGCGCGGGCTACGGCTGGTGGATCTGCGGCGAAGCCTGCCAGGCCGGCAGTCGGCAAGGCCTCTTCGGAGCCGTCGTCGGCTCCCCGTTCGGCGGGTCAGCGACCGTCTGTTCAGGAAATGGTGCAAGCGGCCCGGAAGGGGGCTCCCATTGCCGCTGCGGCTGCGAAGCCAAAGCTGCCGGCGCGGCCTCCCCTGCCGTCGCGCAAGTCGGCGAGTGCCCCGACGCGGCGATCGTTCTTCGGTTCGGCAATCGTGTGGGTGACGGAGCCGTTCCTGGCGGCATGGGTGGCGATGGGGGCCATTGCTGCCACCTGGGGCTTGGCAACTGCCCGGTTCATGATGCCCAATATGATCGTCGAGCCGCCGACAAAGTTCAAAGTTGGCCCGCCGTCGGATTATCCGCCCGGGACGGTTTCTACGAAGTGGAAAGCGGCTCGCGGCATCTGGGTTGTTAACGCTGAGTACGACGGTCGTAATCTCGTCTACGCGTTGGCTACGGTCTGTACGCACTTGGGGTGCACGCCGAACTGGCTCGAGGGTGAGCAGAAATTCAAGTGTCCGTGTCATGGGTCGGGGTTCTACATCACCGGGATCAACTTCGAGGGCCCGGCTCCGCGCCCCCTTGAGCGGATGGGGATTCGGCTGGCTGAGGATGGTTCGCTGGAGGTTGACAAGAGTGTCAAATTCCAGGAAGAGCTCGGCCAGTGGGAGGATGCGGCGTCGTTCGTCGAGGTGGCGTAAGGGTGGATGCGTGGGTGGTGCCTGCGGGTTTTGGCAAGCAATTTAAGACTGAATAACTGATAACTGGCATGTCTGTCGGCGAATACATCAGGCAATCGCAGGTTTGGCGGAGCATTTTCCGGCATCCGGCGCCGTATGATCGGCGGAACCGGGCGGTTGTCATGTTGACCAACTTTTTTCTGCACCTGCACCCCGTCTCGGTCAAGCAGGGGGGGATTGCGCTCTCGTACACATGGTGTATGGGGGGTGTAACGTTCTTTTTGTTTCTCGTCGAAACGCTGACGGGTGTATTGTTGATGTTCTATTATCGGCCCACGCTGGAGTGGGCGTTTCAGGATATTCGCGGACTGCGGGATGTGACAACGCTGGGTGTCATGCGCGAGATCCATCGCTGGGGGGCCCATGCGATGGTGATTACCGTGTGGTTGCACATGTACCGAGTTTTTCTGACGGGGAGTTATAAGCCGCCGCGCGAGTTCAACTGGGTGGTTGGCGTGCTGTTGCTCGTGTTGACGTTGCTGTTGTCCTTTACCGGTTATTTGCTGCCGTGGGACCAGTTAGCGATCTGGGCGATTACCGTCGGGTCGAACATGGCGCGGGCGACGCCCGTGCTGGGGCACGAGGGTCCTGGTTTTCAGTTACTGAATATTGGCGGCTATGATTTGATTACCAGTGCGAGTGATGCTCGCTTCCTGTTGCTGGGGAGCCGGTTTGTGGGTGAGGAGACACTCAACCGGTTCTACATTCTGCACTGCGTCGCGATTCCGCTCGTCGTCGCCACGCTTATTGCCATTCATTTTTGGCGCGTCCGCAAGGACGGAGGCATTAGCCAGCCCTTGTAGGGCTGCGGTCGGCTTCCGGCGGTTCGTTGTCGTGGGGTCTCCGGGTCACGCTTGCCTGAACACCAAACGCTGAGAGCTAACAGCTTTTAACTATGGACGCACATCCTGACCTGACGGTGAGCGTTATTCGCGGCCTCGGCTGGTTTTACCTGCTGGCGGCGGTGATGAACGCGCTTTGGGCATATCGCGTCTTCCGGGGTGGCAAGTATTTCGATTCGGTCTTCGGGATCGAGCATGTTCCTCGTGCGGCCACATGGGCGATCTATTCCGCCCTGTTGCTCATGCTTGCGACTGTGCATTTGATGACGCACAGTGACCCCGGCGATTTCCTTTTTCGGCTGCCGCTCGGGTTTAAGAACTTTGTCGACACGGTCATCGCCAATCCGATTAGCTACTTCGCTGTGTCGATGCTGTTGTTTGTCGCCATGATCTGGCTGCGAAAATGGTGGACGCGGCCGACGGTCGCGTGGGTGCTGCTCAATATTGTGGTGCTGTTTCTCGGCATTAGTATGACGGATTATGATTTCCGTCAGATTGTTGGCAAGCCGGACAACGTGCCGATTGTGGGGATGTTGTTCATTGTCGGTTTCTTTACGTGGCTGTACTTCTCCCGTTCGGTCGAGAACGACCGGCGGATTGCTTTGGGCGAACCGAAGCTTGAGGATGAACAATCGGAGCAGGTCTTGGTCTGGCCGGACCTGGTCTATACTGAAATGATTTGCATGTTGCTGCTGACCGCCCTGCTTATCGTGTGGGGAGTGGCGTTGCAGGCACCGTTGGAAGAGCCGGCATCGGCCGTGCGGACGCCCAACCCATCGAAGGCGCCGTGGTATTTCCTGGGTTTGCAGGAGATGCTCGTCTATTACGACCCCTGGATGGCGGGCGTCGTTCTTCCGAGTGTCATCGTTGTCGGCCTGATGGCGATTCCTTACATCGATTTCAACACCAAGGGGAACGGCTACTATACGTTCGACGAGCGGAAATTCTCGGTGATCACGTTCCTGTTTGGGTTCCTCCCGTTATGGGTGGCGATGATTATCCTGGGGACGTTCATCCGTGGTCCAAACTGGAACATGTTCGGCCTGTATGAATACTGGGACGTGCATAAGTTGCAGGTGCTCAATAATGTCGATCTCTCCCAGTTGTTTTGGGTCGACTGGTTGGGGAAACCGCTGCCGAAAGCGGAGGCTGGCGTCGGCCTGGGGTCGCAGGTCGGGACGATCCTGCTGCGGGAATGGCTGGGGTTCGCCCTGGTGCTGGCGTACCTGTTCCTACTGCCACCGCTGATGGCGGTGACCGTGTTTCGGAACTTCTTTGTCAAGATGGGCTTTGTGCGGTTCATGGTGCTGGCGGATCTCATTCTTTTCATGGGGGCCTTGCCCCTGAAGATGGGCCTGCGTTGGGCCTTTAATCTGAAGTACATCGTTTCGATTCCCGAGTGGTTTTTTAATATCTAGCTGTCAGCTATCCGTGTTCCGGGGAACGGTTTCCTGTCTCCTGCTGCATGCTGATGGCTGAACGCTGCGAGCTTCGAAATGCCTGCCACTGACCATTACTGGCGTCCTCTGGGCACGATGCACAAGGTGTTTGCCTTGAGTGCGATTGTGCTGCTGGCAAGTACCATTTTTATGATGGCCAGGGACCATCGGGATGAGTGGCGGGAGTACCAATCCGAAGCGGACCAGTTGCAGGCCGCCAAGTTGCAGCAAACTCTGGACACGCTGACCGGTGGTGAGTACGAGGCCAAGCTCGACGATCTCAAGAAGCAACGCAAGGCTGCCGAGCAGGAGATTGCCCGGCAGGCCGACAACGTCGCCCCCTTGGAGGAACGGATTAGTGAACTCCAGGGTGAGAAGGACCTGCTCACCCGGCAGATGAAGTTTAAGGGGGCGGAGCGTGATGTCGCCCGGGCGGACTATGACATCGGCGTGCGGGACGATGTGCCAGCAGAGGTGCTGGTGCGTCTCCAGGCCGAGTTTGACGGCAGGCAAGCCGAGTACAACGGCTTCTCGCTGCGGCTGAACCAGAAGAAGGCCGAATTGGCGGATGCCAAGGGCCAATTGGCCGCTGTCACGGCACGTCGCGACGAACTCAACGAGGAGTTGAAGAAACTGCAGGCGGATGCCGTGCTGATTGCCAAAGCCCTCGATTCCATTGCGCCCAAGAGCCGGTTCCGGCGGTTCAAGCGTTGGCTGATGCTTCAGCCCATCGTCGACGGGTTTAACTCGCCACACCACATCAACCAGGAGTGGTTGCCCGATCTTCCGATCACCTACGGGATGGCGACGACCGCCCGTTTCGACCGGTGTCGTACGTGCCACCTGAACATCGCCGATTTCGGTGCGGGCAATGTGCCCAATTTTCCGCAGGGTGAGCAGACCGACCTGGCGGCCAACGTGTTTGCGCAGCCGTTTTCGTCACATCCGAATCCTGACGTGTACGTTTCCTCGACAAGCCCGCATCCCATGCCGGCGTTTGGCTGCACGATCTGCCATGACGGAGACGGGTCGGGGACCAGTTTCCAGAATGCGGAGCACACACCCGACAATCCGGCGGAAGCCGAGTTATGGGCCGGTGAGCACCACTGGCATTCGAATCATTTCTGGGAATTCCCGATGCAACCGAACCGGTTCATCGAGTCCACCTGTCTCAAATGCCATCACAGCGTGACCGAACTTGGGGTCAACGATAAGTTTGGCGCGACCGCTCCCAAGGTGTTCGAGGGGTACGAACTCATCAAGACGTACGGCTGTTTCGGCTGCCACGAGATCAATGGGTTCGATGGCCCCGAGTCGATTGGCCCGGACCTGCGTCTGGAGCCGCAAACCGAGCAAGAGTTGGCCAAGTATGCTGCTGATCCGAACCAGATTCCGGGCCGCCAGCGGAAAGTCGGCCCCTCGCTGCGGCATGTGGCCTCCAAGACGACTCCCGAATTCATCGCCTACTGGACGGAGATGCCGAGCCGTTTTCGGCCGGACACAAAGATGCCGCAGTTCTTCCACCTGACCAATCAGGAGGACGAACTGGCGGAGAAATACCAGCCGGTGCAACTCGCAGCGGTTGCCGCTTTCCTTGAGGCGAAGTCGCAGCCGCTTGAATTGAAACAGCCCCAACAGGGTTACCAGCCGAGCGCAGAACGAGGCAAGGAAGCGTTTTCCCGCCGCGGATGCCTGGCCTGTCACTCTCACGACGATCCCTCCTTTGAGGGGGCGACGGCGACGTTTGGTCCCAACCTCACCAAGGTCCACGAAAAGATCAGGCCGGGCGAGGAGGGTTTCCGGTGGCTGTATACGTGGATTCGCGATCCGATGCGGCACCACGAACGGACACGCATGCCCAACCTGTTCCTTGAGCCGGAAGGCGAAGGGGACAAGTACGTCGACCCGGCCGCAGACATCGCCGCATTCCTCCTCGCTGGCGGGCCACGCGAGTTTCCGGCGATTTCGGTCGAGACGGAGGCCCTCGACGAACTGGTCGGTCTGTTCGCCCGCGAGACGCTGTCGGAGGCGAGGTACGAGCAGATGTTGGCGGGCCGCGCTTATCCCCGGTCAATTGAGTCGATCAAGGGCGATGAGATTGAACTGGCCCGCCACGAGGGCGATCCTGAGCAGGTCAGCGACGAAGTGTGGCGGCAGCGGAAGATGCAGTATGTGGGACGTCGGACGATTGACTTCTACGGCTGTCATGGCTGTCACGACATCCCTGAATTCGAGTCTTCCCGACCGATCGGAACCGCCCTGCAAGATTGGGGCCGCAAGGACACGTCGAAACTCGCCCTGGAGCACATCGAGGAGTTTCTGCATCATCACAGCAGTGATGGGCACGGCGATGGCGAGTCGTTGCCGGAGCATCTGGCCGACGTCATTGTCAACGAGGCCAACAACCCCGGACAGGAGAGCGAAGAAGACCTCTCAGCCGCGTTTTTCTATGAGAGCCTGCAGCACCATGGTCATCCCGGTTTCATCTGGCAGAAGCTGCGTCAGCCTCGGAGTTATGATTACAAGAAGACCGAGACGAAGGGCTACCACGAGCGGCTGCGGATGCCCAGGTTCCCGTTCAACGAGCGGCAGATCGAATCCATCGCCACGTTTGTGCTCGGTCTGGTCGCCGACCCGCCGCCGGAGCAGTACCAGTTCCGGCCGGACGGCCCCAAGGCGGACAAGATCGAAGGCGAGCGGGTGCTGGCCAAGTACAACTGTGCCGGTTGCCACATCCTGGAGTTGCCGGAGATCGAGTACGGCGTGAATCCGGATAAACTGTTAGAATCCGCCTTGGGGCCGGGCGACTTCCAGGAATCGCTCGATCTTCTGCTGCGGTTGAAGCCGCCGCGGCAGGGACTGACGGGAGAGGAACTGGAGTCTGGGGATCAGGTGGTCAGCTTCCGGGGCCTGATCTTCGCAGAGCCGGACTTTGAGGAGGATCCCGAGTTCCAGGAGTACAGTTTCGATCTCTGGGACACGCTGCAGGTCGGGGACAAGCTGCTGTTTCCCGGATCGAAAATGCTGGTGCTGGCGTCGAAGATGATCGAGCAGAAGGCGGCCCGTGGGGGCAACTTCGCGCAGTGGCTGGTGCCACATCTCATGGAATCTCAGACGAAGGGGAACCGGGCGCTGGCGTGGCAGGCATCACCGCCACCGTTGCACGATGAAGGGCAGAAAGTCCAGACGCCGTGGTTGTACCGGTTCCTTAAGGATCCGCATCAGATTCGTCACACCACGGTGCTGCGAATGCCCCGCTTCAACATGAGCGATGCGGAGGCGCAGGCGTTGGCGAACTACTTCGCGGCCAGCGACGCCGTTCCGTATCCTTACCAGTCGATTCCGCAGCAGCAGCCGGACTATCTGGACGCCGCCACCGCGGCCTTCGAACATGAGTTCCCCGGGGCCGAAGACGGATACCTGGATGCGGCCTGGAAGGTCGTCAACGTGGGAGGGCAGCAGGCGTTGTGCCGCAAGTGCCACGCCGTTGGCGGGCATCCGTATCAGGCGACCGACCCAGCCAAGGACATCCGAGGTCCCAACCTGGATTTAGTCTCCCAGCGTTTACGGGCGGATTGGCTGTTGTTGTGGATCGAACATCCGTCGTGGATCACTCCTTACACTTCGATGCCGGTCAACTTTACGAAGAACCAGAAAAAGCTTCCGGAGTTGTTCGGGGGTGACGGGTTCAAACAGTCCGTCGCTGCCCGGGACGTCCTGCTGAACTATTCCGACCTGATGGAAGCGATTGGTAAGATTGCCTACGAGCCGGTGGGCGCACCCGTTGACGGACAGGCCGGCTCGGGAGGGGAATGACACCTTGATACCTGAAATGCAAACCAAAAACGCCCCGCGGCATTTGACGTTGGTCGCTGCCGGCCTGACGATGCTGGCATTGTCGCTCTCGGGCTGCGAGCAGGGCTTGGGAGGCGGTGCTGTCGCTGTTCCGACGGTCCGGATTCTTCCGGACGCTGAGGCGGCAGGTGTGGAGATCGGCGGGGCGGCTGAGGACGTGCAAGTGGCCGGTTACGGGACGTTGCGTGGCCGGATCATTCTGGACGGCGCGGCACCCAGTCTGCCCACGACGGTGCAGCAGGCCCAGATCAAGCCGGCTGATGCGGCCGTCTGCGTGTTTGGCGAGATTCCCCACCACGAGAATCTCATCGTTGCCGCCGACGGGGCGTTGGCAAACGTGTTCGTCTATCTCCCGAAAGCTCCTCCCGGCACCAAGCAGCCTGAAGGGACACCCGAGCCGGTCAAATTCGACCAGAAGGTCTGTACGTTCAGGCCCCATTGCCTGATCGTCCAGACCGACCAGACGGTGCTCGTGCTGAACAGCGACAGTATCGCTCACAACACGCACACCTATCCCAATCGAAACCCCGGTTTCAATAGCACGGTTTCTCCCGGAGAACAGGTGGGTGTGCCCTTGGTGTACCAGCGGTCGGAGTCGAAGCCGGTGCGGGTGACGTGTGACTTCCATGCCTGGATGGGCGCCTTCCATTTGCCGCTTGACCACCCTTACGGGGCGTTGACCGGGGAAGACGGCACGTTCGAGATCACGGATTTGCCTGCCGGGAAGCATCAATTCACCATCTGGCACGAGGTCGCCGGGGACATCCAAAAACGTTACGACGTCGAAATCCCCGTTGATGGCGTGGCGGAAGTTGAGATTCACGTTGCCGCTCAGAGCTTTTCGAGCTTCAAGGGGCCGCGCTCAAAACGGGTCGTCTTGTCAATGATTCCCTGAGGTTGGCGGTCCCGTCAGTTCGGTCCCACGGCATACATGTTACGGTCCCAATGAGGTCTTCATTATGACTCGCCCTTTTCCCTTGCTCGTGCTTGCGACAGTGATGGCTGCCGGCCTGTGGTTGTCCGGTTGTGGCGGCCAAAGCTCCGAAACGAAGAGCACCACCGTCATCACGCCTCCCAGTGAGCAGCCGCAGGCCGCGGAAGAGAAGGAAGAGGCAGCCGACGCTCCGGCAGCCGTGGCCGAGTCCGAGCCGGTCGAATCAACGCCGGCGGAATCCAGTCCGAAACCTGCCGAAGAGCCGAAGCCGGAAGAACCCAAGCCGGAAGTTGCGGCAACGACAGCCGAGGTGTTGCCCGAGCCCGAAGCGAAACCAAAAGCTCCGGCGACCGATCCGGCGGCGGCCGTTGAGTCTTCGACGGCAACAGCGACCGATGGTGCGGTGCCTGCATCGGTGACGTTGGGGGCCGCACCCGGCGGCACGGTCTTTAAGGGGCGCGTGGTCGTGAAAGGCACAGCAGCCGCGCCCAAGCCAACGGTCCCGAACAAAGACGCATTCTGCATCGCCCTGGGGGAGATTCCGGACGATTCGCTGGTCATCAGTGATGACGGGGGGCTGGCGAACGTGTTTGTCTGGTTACGGAAATTGCCCGCCGGAGCCGAGGTCCCTCCTGTTCCGGAGGAAGCCGCCGTTCTCGACAACGCCAAGTGCAGCTTCAAGCCGCATTCATTCGTGCTGCGGGTGGGACAGAAAATGCTTGTCAAGAATGCCGACCCCACGGCCCATAACACGCGGATCAGCCCCATTCGCAACAATGCCTTTAATCAGACGATCGCGCCGAACGACCGGAAGGGGGTCGAAGTCGTTTACCAGCAACCGGAACTGGTCCCCATCAAGACCCAATGTGACATCCATCCCTGGATGGGCAGTTTCCACTTCCCGGTCGATCATCCCTGGGCCGCTGTCACCGACGCGAATGGCAACTTTGAAATTACCGGCTTGCCGGCGGGCGACTTGGTGTTTCGGTTGTGGCACGAGCGGATGGGGTACGTGGCCCGTTCGGTGAAAGTCACGATTGCGGACGGGGAGACGGCCGAGCAGACTTTTGAAGTCGATGCTGCCAAGCTGGCCGAGTAACGCCGGAATCCAAAGGGTGAGGACGGTCGCTGTGATGCGGACGGGAAACGAAGGAGATGTCGTGCAGGTTGGCCTGAATGGGAGGTTCTCCTCGTGAGAGTCGGATTGTTGATCATTGGTGCGGCTGCTCTGGCGGCGGTCGTCGGCTGCGGCGGGCAGCGGGCGGAATTCAAGAGCCGCGAGGACCTCAGCGACCTCATTCCCGAGGCACAGGCGCACGTCCGCCAAGTGCTCGATGGGGATGATGAACATGTCGGACATTTTGGCAGTCCGTTGAATTCGATTGCCTGGGAACGGCTGCCGGTCCGGTTTCACGGTGCGGTGGGCGTCTTCGCCGAGAACGCAGGGGATGGCTCCGGTGCATTGACGAAGCTCAAAGTCACTCTGGCTGAGCTGAATCGGCCCATTGAGCCGGGACAGGAACTGGTGTGGGTCTCCGGAAAGTATGTGGGGCAGCCGTCACCGCACGTCGTTTCGTACGACTCGAAGACGAACACCGTGGAGATCAAACCGGCGGTTTCTGTCCCACCAGATGCGGGCGACCGGTTTGCCGTCGCGCCGGGAGCGGTCTTGAAACATGGCCGCATGCTGTATGCCGAGCATTGCCAACACTGTCATGGAGTGACCGGTGACGGCGGCGGGCCGACGGCCAAGTATCTCAATCCGAAGCCCCGCGACTACCGGTTGGGGAAGTTCAAATTCACGTCGACGGCGACGCCTGCACGAGCACGGCGGGAGGATCTGGCCCGCATCATTGAAGACGGGATCCCCGGCACGTATATGCCGTCGTTCAAGTTGTTGGAGCCGGAGGAATCGCAGGCGATTGTGGAATACGTGCGTTGGCTGGCAATGCGGGGCGAAATCGAATTCAAGCTGGTCCAGTCGCTTAAGAATGACTACTCGATCGAGGCGGTCGAGTCGACGATTGAGTCGGCCCGCAAGGCCGATGAGGGCCTGTCGAACAGCGCAGCCCGTGAGCAAATCATTGCTGAAATGCAGGAATATCTGGCTGGCGACTGGCTGGAAGAATTCAACGACGATACGAAGTTTCAGTCGGAGCAGTGGCGGAACGCGGAGCAGCCGGACGCCGTCGTGTTGCCCAAGGTGGCCCGTGTGCCGGATACGCCCGAGTCGCGAGCCCGCGGCAGGAAACTGTACCTGGGTCAACGAGCCAAGTGTGCGACGTGTCATGGAGAGTCCGGTTTGGGGGACGGTTCCCAGACGCTGGCTGTCCAGAAGAATCCCATGACAAACGAGGACTACGATACGCCGGGGCTGTTTGACGACTGGGGGAATCCGCTCAAGCCGCGGAACCTGACGCGGGGCATCTACCGCGGCGGACGTCGGCCGGTCGATCTGTACCGGCGCATTCATGTCGGAATCAAAGGGACACCGATGCCCGCGTTTGGCACGGTGCTCAAGGATGAGGAAATCTGGGACCTCGTGAACTATGTGACGCATGTTCCTTTCGAGGCTCGCGAACGACGTCCGGGTGATGGAGGCGCTGAATCAGGTGCGGATGCCCCCAAGGTTGCGGCGAGCAAAAGTGGGCCGTCGTTGCAGGTCGCGAACTAGCGAGTGCGGATTGTCGGCTGCAAGCCTGTTGTGAAGCGAGAGCTTGCGTGGGGGCAGTGGTGTCCAGGATTTCGATTTTGCGTCGAAATCTGGGAGTTGGTGTTGGTTGTTGCAATGGAGCGATCGCCGTGAAGCGTTTCTGGTGTCTGTTTTTCATGTTCTGGCCAATCACGGCGGTGATCGTGTGCTGGCTGGCGCCCGGCTGGAACTGGTGGTTCCCTCAGGGTCCTGCCGGCGACGGACTTGCGTCGTCGCCGCTCGGTCGGCGGATCGATGACCTGTTCTACATGATTCTGGTGATCACCTCGATTACTTTTGTGGGCACGCAGGTTGCGCTCGGTTATGTGTTGTTCACCGGGGCAAGGCGGGGCGATCAGCCGGCGGATGCGGAAGAGGGCGAGAAAGCCTGGTACACGCATGGCAGCCATAACCTCGAGGTCATGTGGTCGATTGTGCCGGCGGGGATCCTGTTGTTCATCGCCCTTTACCAGATGGATGTCTGGGCCGAATATCGGGTTCGGAATGAGTTTCCAAAACAGGTCCAGAGCGGTCCTCTAGCCGAAGTGACCGCGAGACAGTTTGAGTGGCGGATTCGCTATCCGGGCCTCGATGAAGAGGGCAATCCGCTGCCCCTGATGGCGGAGCCGCAGCCGACCGACCTTTATACGGTCAACGACTTGCACCTCCCATCGGGGAAACCGGTGATGATTAACCTCCGATCCGCCGACGTACAGCATTCATTTTTCCTGCCGGAGCTCCGCGTCAAACAGGATGCCGTGCCCGGACTTGTGATCCCTGTCTGGTTTGAGACGAAAAAAAGTGCGAACTATGCCCTGCTGTGTGCGGAGCTGTGCGGCTGGGGCCACTATAAGATGAAGGCACGCTTGGTGACTCAGCCCGAGGAAGAATGGCGGGGATGGCTGCGTGACCTCCACGCGGAGCAGACCGACGACGGCGTGCCGGAACAAGCCGAGTAGAGAGTGGGTCGTTGGTAGTGGATCGCCATTGCCCATGACCCGTTGCGATGCATTCGCGACCCACGACCAACTAACGACTACCCACGAGAAACCATGAGTACCGCAGCCCCGACCACCGACGATTCTCATGGCCACCGGCAGTCTGCGCATGGTCCTGACAAGCTGGCGTTGCTAAAGAAGGTTCCCACATTTTCGACCGACCATAAGGTCATCGGCGTGCAGTTTCTGATCACAACGCTGTTCATGCTGCTGGTCGGCGGTGCGCTCGCACTCGGCGTGCGCTGGCAATTGGCATTTCCCTGGGAGTCGATGCCCCTGTTCGGAAAACTCTTCGCCCAACAGGGAGGGCAGGTTTCTCCCGAATTCTACACGATGCTATTCACCATGCATGCCACGGTGATGATCTTTCTGGTGATCATCCCGGTCCTCGCGGGTGCGTTCGGGAACTTCCTGATTCCGCTAATGATCGGTGCGGACGACATGGCATTCCCACTGTTGAATGCACTGAGCTATTGGTTCATGTGGCCGGCGATCGCCTGTTTCGGAACGAGTTTCTTTTTCGGCGGCGGACCGGCAGCGGGCTGGACGAGCTATCCCGTCCTCTCAGCGGTCGCCCAGGCGGCCCCCGGCTCAGGCGCGGCTCAAACATTCTGGCTGATCGGTGTGACGTTCATCGGCGTCTCATCGATGATGGGGTCCATCAATTATATGACGACCATCATCAATATGCGAGCCCCGGGGATGACCCTGTTCCGCATGCCGATGACCATTTGGGGGATGTTTATTACGGCGATCCTGCAAGCGTTCGCACTACCTGTATTGACGGCAGCGGGCTTCATGCTGGTCGCTGAGAGAGTCCTGGGTTTCACCTTCTTCGTTCCCGGCGGACTCGTTATCAACAACGCGGCCGCGACCGTGGGAGGCGGACAGCCGCTGCTGTGGCAGCATCTGTTCTGGTTCTATTCCCATCCGGCGGTCTACATCATGTTGCTGCCGGCAATGGGCATGGTGAGTGACATGCTGTCCTGCATGTGCCGCAAGCCGCTTTTCGGCTACAAGCCGATGGTGTATTCGATGTCCGCGATCGCCGGATTGGGGTTCATCGTATGGGGACACCACATGTTCGCCTCCGGCATGAACCCCGCCCTGGGAATGACGTTTATGGTCTCGACGATGATGATCGCCCTGCCCAGTGCCGTGAAGGTGTTCAACTGGATCGGCACGATGTGGGGCGGGCGATTGCAGTTCAATACCGTGCTGCTCAATTCGGTCGCATTTGTGTCGATGTTCATCGTCGGTGGGCTGACTGGTCTCTTCATGGCGGCGGTGCCGGTCGACATTTACATTCACGATACCTATTTCATCGTGGCCCACTTCCACTATGTGCTGTTTGGGGCAACGCTGTTCGGCGTGTTTGGGGCGATTCACTTTTGGTTCCCGAAGATGTTCGGGCGAATGATGAACGAAACGGTCGGCAAGTGGCACTTCATCCTGACATTCATTGGGTTTAACGGGACCTTCTTTCCGATGCACCTGCTGGGGGTGGCCGGTATGCCTCGCCGCTATGCCGATCCCTATCTGCACCCTTACCTGGAACACCTGTTGCCGATGAACCAGTTCATGACGGTTTTCGCAATCCTTATGGGGTTCGCCCAGTTTCTCCTATTGGGAAACTTCCTGATCAGCATCTTTGCCGGCAAGGAATGTGATGATAATCCGTGGCACGCGAATGGTCTCGAATGGTCGGCCCCATCTCCGCCGCCGCACGGAAACTTTCCCTCAGTGCCGATTGTGTATCGCGGCCCTTATGAGTACTCGAGTCCCGATTCCCCGGACGGAGCTGACTATTGGCCGCAGACAGAGCCTCCACGCCCTGCCGGTGAGGCAGCGGCAACTTCTGCGGCGCTTGCGCCGGCATGAAGAACGAATCATTACGAATTGAAAATTAGGAATTGCAATTTGGCGGTCGGATGTTGTTCGACAGTCAGCGGTGTCCTCCAATTTGCAATTTGCAGCCAGTTATCTTTGATGCCCGACAATCTTCATCATCCCTGGTTACACCGCTTCGCCGTCAGCACGGTGCTGGTGGCGATGATGACGCTCATCGCCGGTGCGCTGGTGACGAGCAAGAACGCGGGGATGGCGTTTCGCGACTGGCCGACTTCTGACGGACAGGCCATGCTGACGTATCCTTGGCTGGCGGATTTCGCGCGTGATGCGGACAAGTTTCTGGAACATGGCCATCGGCTCACAGGCATGTTAATCGGTGTCTGGTCAATCGCATTGGCTGTGCTGGTCGTGCGATTCGAGCAACGCCGATGGGTGAAGGTGGCAGCGTTCGGGGTGCTGATCGGGGTCATTTGTCAGGGAATCCTGGGTGGGTTTCGCGTGTGGTTCGACGAACGGGGCCTCGCTATGCTGCATGGGGCGTTCGCGGCGTGCGTCCTATCATTGATGGCGATCGTCGCGACGTCGCTCAGCCGTGGATGGCAGCGGGCGGGTGAAGACAAGCAACCAACGGGCGGTCCGTCCGCAGGTGCTGAGACGGTCCTTCGGTCCGCGCGTTTGACAGTTGCCGTGTTGGCAATCCAGTATGTCTTGGGGGGCATGATCCGGCATGGCGGAACTGCCCTGCACGAGCACCTCGGACTGGGCGTCCTGGCGTGCTTCGTGGTCGGTGCAAACGCGATTGTCGCACACCGTGGCGGTGTCACGTGGACCCGCAGTTCCGGTTGGATGTTGCTGGTTGCGGTGCTCGGGCAGGTGTTGCTGGGGGGGGCGGCTTGGGTCATGAAATTCGGATTCGCGCCGGCTGGGTATGTCGCGGTTGCGGATTCGATCCAGCAGATTGCGTTTCGGACGGCTCATACCGTGTGGGGAATCGTCGTGGTGATGACATCGGTGGTCCATCTGGCGAGGGCCCATCGCGTTGCCTGGGTGGGCCGTCCGCAGTTGGGAGGTGTCGCATGAGCGCAACAACGGCTCCCCCGTCCCGAGAAACCGCGTACCTCGATCGACCGGTTGTGCTCGCGCTTGCCCCGACGGCTGCAGAGATGCCGCTGGTGTCGAACGGGCCGGCATCGCGCGGCACGGTGTTGCGCGGCGCAGCATCGCGTTTGGCTGACTATGTCGAGTTGACAAAGCCCCGCATTGCAGTGATGGTGCTGTTGACCGTCACCGTGGGATACACGCTTGCATGCGAGGGGAACTGGCAACTGCCGGTTGTGGCCGCGACGCTGTTGGGTGTCGCCCTGGTCGCGAGCGCGTCGAATGCACTGAACCAGTACCTTGAGCGATTCAGCGATGCGGCCATGCCGCGCACGGCGGGCCGGCCTTTGCCCGGCGGGACGATGACTCCTCGGGAAGTGCTGGTTTTCGGAGTGGCGTGCGGAGGAGCCGGAACGTTGTGGCTCGCCCTCACAGTGAACGGACTGACATCGCTCCTAACACTCTGCACGCTGTTGTTATATGTGGGCGTGTACACGCCGCTAAAACCACGGACGTCGTTGTGCACGACTGTCGGTGCCGTGCCGGGGGCGTTGCCGCCGGTGCTGGGGTGGGCGGCGGCACGCGGTTCGCTTGATCCCGGAGCACTCGCATTATTTGCGGTTCTGTTTCTCTGGCAATTCCCGCACTTCCTGGCGATTGGATGGCTCTATCGTAAACAGTACGATGCCGCCGGACTGCAGATGTTGCCGAAAAACCGGTCCGACCGTGTGGTGGGCCTGTTTGCGGTGACGTATGCCCTCGTCTTGGTTCCGGCCAGCCTGCTTCCCCGAGCATTTGGGTTGGCGGGCGATGTCTATGTAGTCACTGCGGTGCTGCTCGGCTTGATGTACCTGGCCGGAGCGGTGCGGTTTGCGATGACCGAATCAAGGACGTCCGCCAAAGGACTACTGCTTACGTCGCTGATCTATCTGCCCAGCTTGCTGCTTGTGTTGACGTTCGACCACTTGAGATTATTGATGTAAGCCGCCTCGTTTCGTAACCACGGCGCCCCGTAGCCACGGGGCGCAGGCCGTGGGCTTTGACTGACCACTGAATACTGACAACCGACTCATACGACATGTCCCATCAGCCCCACTCGACGCCGTCCCTGAAGATGGGCCTGCCGATCCCCAACAGCAAGCTGGGGATGTGGCTGTTCCTGGGAACGGAGATCATGTTTTTCACTGCGTTCATCGGCTCGTACATCGTGCTGTACTTCGGTTCGCCCGGCTGGCCGACCGACACCCATGTGACGCACATTAATGTCTTCGCAGGGGGGGTTAACACGTTCGTTCTGATCTTCTCCAGTTATATGGTGGTCGTGGCTCACGAGGCGATGGCGCAGCGGAACTTCGATAAAGCATTGAGATCACTGACAATCACGTTTGCCTGTGCATGTCTGTTCCTGGGCATCAAGGGATACGAGTACTACGGAAAGTTTAGCAACAACATCGTGCCGGGACGGATCGCCGAAACGGATGAGGGTGCGATCAACATGGCGGTTGGCCAACTGGATGCTGCGGTCATCGCATGGCTCAACGATCTGGTCCCCGGTGACGAGGATCCGGAGAAGGTCCATCTCAAGCGGGCGTCGGCGCGGGGATATCAATCGGCAGAGAGCGACCTCGCACAGGCCGAGTCGCAATTGAGCGAGATCGAAGGGCAATTGTCAGAGGCAAGCGGTGTGCAACGGGCGTCCCTCAGCGAGCGGCAAACGGAGCTTCGGCGGCGACAGCAGGTTTTGCAGTCGCTGGCGGCCAACCCGCAAGAAGTGGCCAATTGGGTTGCGATGGATGATGCGTCGACCAAACTGCGAGACGATGTTTCGGCGAATCGGCTGACCCTTAAGCAGACGACGGAGCGTCTGGATTCGCTCCGGGAGGACGAGCGTTTTGGTGCCCACATGGCGTCGGTGCAGAAGCCGCATCCGATTCTTTATGGCAATCTGTTTGCATCGAACTACTTTCTGATGACCGGCTTCCATGCGATTCACGTCATCGTGGGCATGATCCTGTTCGGGATTGTGTTGGCACAAGGGTCGAAGCTGAATGACCAATGGACGGACTGGGTCGAAAACAGCGGCCTGTACTGGCACTTTGTGGACCTCGTGTGGATCTTCCTGTTCCCATTGATTTACATCATCCCCGGATTTGATCGCGGGACTCCCGGACACTGACATCTGGCGGACACTGACATCTGCCGGACACTGACATCTGCCGGTCGTTGAACGACAGCCGGACACCAAATACATTCGACAGAACACGGATTCAGACCGATGGCCTATCAGCAAGGTGCCGACGCTCATCCCGAGCATCATCACGTTAACTACTGGGCGATTTTTCTTGCCCTATGCGTCTGCACGGCGTTGTCCGTGGCCTTTGACATCGTGCCGCTCAATCGGCGTTTCGTGGCGGTGGCGGTGCTTGCGGTCGCCGTGGCGAAGGCTCAATTCGTCATGCGATACTTCATGCACCTCAAGTTTGAACGGGCCTGGAAGTACGTGCTGCTGCTGCCGACGGCCATTTTGGCGTGTGGTCTGCCGTTGGCACTCGCACCGGACATTGGCCTGCACTACTACACGCCGGCAGTTCCTCAAGTGAAGGCCGCCATGCTGCTGCAAGCGGAGGGGGGCGGCCAACACACGGGAGGCGGTGAGCACGAAGGGGCCGAGCAACACAACGGTGAGGGACATTGATGCCCGCCCCGGCCATTTGCGCCTGTGGCGTCTCGTTTTCGTATGGAGAGAGACAGGCACTGAAGGATGTCACGTTTGAGGTGCAGGAGGGAGAGATATTCGGCCTGCTCGGTCCGAATGGCGGCGGAAAGACGACGTTGTTTCGCCTGTTGTCGACGACGCTTCCGGTCCAACAGGGGACCGCTTCGATTCTTGGACAGGATGTCGCCTCGCGTCCGGATGCGGTGAGGCGGCTGATCGGCGTGACGTTTCAGTCGCCGAGCATAGACCCGAAACTGACCGTTGGCGAAAACTTGACGTATCAGGGAGCTCTGTATGGGCTGACGGGATCCGTTCTCCGGAAGCGTGCCGACGAACTGCTCTCGCGGCTGGGGTTGAGGGACCGCGCGGGTGACATTGCCGAGACACTTTCCGGCGGGCTCAAACGGCGCGTCGAAATCGCGAAGAGCCTGCTGCACGAGCCTCGGGTCTTGTTGCTGGATGAACCAAGTACAGGACTCGACCCCGGAGCGAGGCACGATCTGTGGCGCTACCTCTCCCAGCTTCGTAGCGAATCGGAGGTCACGGTCCTGGTGACGACGCATTTGATGGAGGAAGCCGAGCGATGCGACCGGCTGGGACTGCTGAGCCAGGGGGACTTGGTTGCCCTGGGGACGCCGGACGAACTGCGGGCGTCGGTGGGCGGCGACTGCATCACGGTCCAACCGGCTGAGAGCGACAGCGAGTTGCCGGAGCGAATTGGCGAACGGTTTTCAGTTGAGGTGCAGCAGGTCGACGGCGGATTGCGGATCGAACGGGAACAGGGGCACGAACTGGTCCGCGACCTGGTGGCTGCATTTCCCGATGACATCAAGTCGGTGTCGTTTGGCAAACCGACGCTGGAGGACGTGTTTATCCAACGGACGGGACATCGGTTTTGGGATGAGGGTGACGGATCGGAGTGATGGGCGCAGTATCGCATCGGGCGCTGCTGGACAGTGATCGCAAATTACAAATCAGGGATTGCAAATTGCATATTGATCCGAAGAAGCGATCAGCGGCAGGTACCGTCCAATGACCAATTGGCATTTCTCAATTTGCAATTCGCAATGACCGCAACTCCCAGAATCTCACCGGCTTTGAACGAAGGCGTGCCACTGCGACCGAGCATGGCGCTGGCGGTCTGGTCGCTGACGAAGCGGGAGCTGGTGCGTTTTGTGCGGCAGCGGTCGCGGGCGATTGGAGCGTTCTTGCAGCCGGTGATTTTTTGGGTGTTGTTCGGTACAGGGTTGTCCGGGTCGTTCCGCATGCCGGGGACGGAAGGAGGCCTCTCGTATGCGGAGTTTTTTCTGCCGGGAATCGCAGCGATGATCGTGATGTTTACGGCGATCTTTTCCGCCATTTCAGTGATTCAGGACCGCAACGAAGGCTTCCTGCAGGGGGTGCTCGTCTCGCCGGTGTCGCGGACGGCGATTGTGCTCGGCAAATTGTGCGGCGGGACGCTGCTGGCGCTGATGCAGGGGTTGCTGTTTCTTGGGCTGGCTGGGGTCATGCAGGCGACGGGACTGGTCCCGGCGATGCAGTGGAATCTGTCGGTGGGCGGGATGGCGGGGACGGTTGCCTTTCTGGTGCTGATGGGGTTTGGGCTGTGCGGGCTGGGGTACATGTTCGCGTGGCGGCTCGATTCGATTCAGGGATTCCATGCCATCATGAGCGTGTTGTTGTTCCCCATGTGGTTGCTGTCGGGGGCGTTTTTCCCGGCGGCGGGCAGCGGCTGGCTGAAGTGGATCATCGCCGCCAATCCGCTGACGTACGGCGTTGCCGGGCTCAAACGGGCGATGGCCAGCGACGCGGCATCGGTCGCCCCGTTGCCGCCGATGGGCCTGTGCGTCGCCGTGTCGGTCGCCTTTGCGGTGGTGTGCGTGGCGATCGACGTGGTGATGACGAAGCGGCATCGCATTTAGCGTTCGAGTTGAGAGCCGAGGGGTGCGAGGTGCGAGGTGAGAGTTCACAAGCCGTTGCGAGGCTGTGGCGTGCGGCGGCGGTGGTTGCCTGTGTGCTGTTGGGGCCGATGCTGTTTGCCGTCGATGATCCCGCTCCCTCCACGACAGAGCCAATCGTGCTGGAGCCGTCGGATGCGGATGAGCCGCCGGTGGTCCCACTGGGAGAGCACGGGAACAGTGACGGCGACGACCCGCTCCTGATCGGCGAATTCACGCTGACCGATCAGGACGGAAAGCCGTTTTCGAGTCAGCAGCTCGCCGGGCATCCGTGGGTGGCGAGTTTCATCTTCACTCGCTGTGCCGGTTATTGTCCGAACCTGATTGCCAAACTGCGGCTGGAGATTGTCGACCGGGTGAAAGACCCGGAGGTGCGGTTCGTGACGATCTCCGTCGACCCCGAACACGACACGCCAAAAAAGTTGAAACAGTATGCCGAGGTGTTCGGGGCCGATCCGGCACGATGGACGTTTCTGACCGGGGACCAGGAGACGATCTACCGGCTGGTGCTGCACGGGTTTCGGCTTCCTGTGGCTGAGATACCGGGAGAGGACCGCCGTCCCGGCTTTGAAGTGGCTCATTCCCTGAGCCTGATCCACATCGGTCCCGACGGGCGGGTGATGGGCAAGTACGACAGCCGCGACGACCAACAGATCTTGTCGCTGCGGCGGGTCCTCAATGGTCAGATCGAAACTCCGGAAGAGAACCGGCCTAAGGCGGCGGTCGAGAACGGCGCCACGTTGGGCGGCCGTGACGGGCCGCAGGATCAAATCGGCACCGCATCCGCGTCTCCGCCGGGAAGTGCTGCCGATTCGACCGAAACCGATGATGTTCCCGTCGGCGTGCGCCGACTGCCGGATTGGGCGGCGCGTCTGCCGACGACGAACGCCATGCTGAACGGACTGGCGACGGTGCTGCTGGTGATGGGGTATGTGGCAATCAAGCGGGGCAGCGCCGCTGTGCACAAGCGGTTCATGCTGATGGCGTTCGGGACGTCGGTTGCGTTTCTGGCATGTTACTTAACCTATCACTTCGCTCTGCGGCACTACACAGGGACGCATGGGAAGACGTTCGCGGGGACGGGGCCTGTTCGCACGGCCTACTTTGCGTTGCTGATCAGTCATGTGCTGCTGGCGATGGCGGTCCCCGTGTTGGCGGTCGTGACGATCCGGCGTGGACTGCGATCAGAATGGGCGGCGCACCGCCGCATCGCCCGGGTCACATTTCCGATTTGGCTTTACGTGTCTGTGACAGGGGTTATCATTTACGGGATGCTGTACCACTGGCCGGTTGGCGTCTCGCCGCACCTCTGAAACGTGCGGCAAAACGAGATGGAAACCGGCTGGGTCGGAGAATCATGATGCGACGAAATGTGATGCGACGATGTTTGTTACTGTTCGCCCTGCTGATCGGCGCGATGGGGGCTGGTCCGCTCGCTGGTTCCGCACATGCGTGTCCGATGTGCAAGTACGCCAACGAGAACAATCAGCAGACCGAGGCGGAACGGGCGCGGCCTCGGGCCTACATGTACAGCATCCTGTTCATGCTTTCGATGCCGGCGACGATTTTTGCCGGTTACGGCATCGCCTTCTACCGGATGTGGAAGAAGCAGCAGGAGTTGATGCAGGTCTCGATCGACTCGCCGCGTGAGCTTGGCGAGCCGCGCTGACGCGGAGCACCCGCGGGAGGGAAGTCTCCGTCGATGTCCTTCGTCAATCCCTGGGGACTGCTGGGGCTGTTGTCGCTGCCGGCGATTGCGGCGATCCATCTGTTTCAGCGTCGGTTTCCGCCGCTGCTGGTCGCCGGGGCCCATCTGTGGGGGGCGGAGACGCGACAGCAGACGACCGGTCGGCGTCGGGACCGTTTGCCCATCTCAACGTCGCTGCTGCTGGAACTGCTGGCTGGGCTGATCTTCAGTCTTGCGCTGTCGCAACCCCGGGTGGGTGAGATGGGCAGCGCCCGCCATCTGGTCGTCGTGCTGGACAACTCGGCGTCGATGTCCGCGCAGCCCGCCGCAGGTTTGAGTTTCCGCGATGCGGCTGTTGCCCGTCTGGAAGAGCGAATGGACACGATGGAGCGAAACAGCCGCGTGACGCTGATTCGGTCCGGGCTGCAGCCCACGCTGATCGGCAGTCCGGCGATGTCTTTGGACGATGCACGCTCTGTGCTGGTCGAATGGCACCCTCGCGCGACGCCGCACGATTTTCACCCGGCCTGGGACGAGGCGTCCCGCGTCATTGGCACGGAACAGCCGTTTCTGTTTCTCACTGATCACATTCCCGACGACGCGCATGGGTTGCCGCGCGGGATGGAGGTCATTTCGGTCGGCCGGCGGTTGCCGAATGTGGCGATCGCGACCGCTCGCTGGACGTTCGATGCAGAGCGCGGCGAGGGACAACTGTTCGTCCGTGTCGCCAACATATCTGAGGCCCCGAAGCGCGTCACGCTTTCCGCTCATGCGGACGGACGAACGGTGTTGCAGCAGCCGCTCGACCTGCCGGCGGATGGTTCGATACCGCTGGAAACGTCGTTGCCGGGCGGACTGGGTCGATTGACGATTTCGCTGAACGCCCCCGGCGACGGACTGGCTGTCGACAACACGGTCACGCTGGTCGAACCGAAAGTCCGCCTGGTGACGGTCGCCGTTGCGCTGCCGTCGGACGGAGCGGCGACCCGGCTGGTTCAACGAGTTCTGAGTGCCGCGAGCGATGTGCAGTTGGGTCCCGTCGCTGAGGCCGATCTGATCATCGGGCCGGCCGGTGAATTGCCGGCGCCGGCGGAGGCGCAATGGTGGTTCGGGATCGGACCGATCAATCCGTCTCCCGTGGTGCGAAATCAGGCGAAAGACTTGATCGGCCCGTATCTGATCGAAAAACAGCACCCGCTCATGGACGGCATCGTGCTGGGCGGTGTGGTGTGGGGTGGCGTCCAGCCGACGGATTTCGATCTGCGCCCGCTCATCAGCGCGGGCCGCATCCCGTTATTGGGGCAAGTCGCCGGGTTGGTGTCGACGGCGTTCGTGATGAACATCGATCTGTCCCGCTCCAATATTGGCGAGAGTCCCGACTGGCCGATTCTGATGACGAATCTGCTCGAACTCCGTCGGGCGGAATTGCCGGGGCTGCGGCTGTGGAACTACCGGCTCAACGAGACGATTCGCTTCCGCGCCGAGCCGGCGACGGACGAGGCCGGTGATGCCAACGACCGTGAATTGCGGCTGGTGCAGCCGTCCGGGGACGAACGGTCGCTGATTCGCGACCGCAACGATCTGGTGGAGATCACGCGGCTCGATGAGACGGGGGTGTATGAGGTGCAGGACGGTGGGCAGGTCGTGGGGGAGTTCGCTGTCAATTTCTTCGATGAGGAGGAGTCGTCTCTGGCGGGACTGGCACCGGGGGAGCGCGAAGCACGGGTAACGTCCGAGGCGTCGCAAATCGCGATCGATGATCCGTACTCCTGGTTGATGGCGGCGGCCATTGCCGCGTTGCTGGCGGCGATTCTGGTCGACTGGTACGTGCTGCGGCCGCGGGGGACGCGCGGGTGAGCGGCGCGGTTGGCGGGGAACGATCATGACGTTGATGGTTGCGCTGATCCGCACGCGGAGGATGGTTGCGATAAACGGGGACCGGGCGCAAATGCTCGAGGTCGTTCGTTGAGGGTGTGGCGGGTCGGGTTAGAGTTGGCAACTTCCGCGACCGCGTTTGGCGAGGTATTGCTGGTGGTATTCTTCGCCGCGATAAAATGGTGCGGCGGGGGTGATTTCGGTGGCAAGGGGGCGGTCGAAGCGACCGGACTGCTCGAGGGACTGTTTGGATGCCTCCGCCGCCGCCTGCTGCTCGGGCGTGTGGACGAAGATGGCGGAGCGGTATTGATCGCCGACGTCGGGACCGTGCCGGTTGAGCTGCGTCGGGTCGTGCATCTCCCAGAAGGCGTCGAGCAGCGACTCGTAGCTGACGATGTCCGGGTCGTACACGACTTGGACGACCTCAGCGTGCCCCGTGCTTTTTGAGCAGACGTCTTCGTAAGTGGGGTCGTGGGTGTGTCCGCCCAGATAGCCGACGGCTGCGGCGGTCACCCCTCGAATCTGCCGAAAGGCGGCCTCAATGCCCCAGAAGCATCCAGCGGCGAACGTTGCGGTCTGTGTCATGGGGTCGCTCCGTAACTGGTTAGAGCCGTTCACATTGAGGTTGCCGGGACAAGGCCGAAGGTGTGCAAAACGTGGTGTGGCCCCGGTCGCTCGGCAGGAAAACCGTGTTGGCGTTGCCGGCCCGCCGCATTATAGGCGGACAAACGCGAGCCGTCTTCTCTCTCTTTCGTTCTCGCCGGCCCTGCGTGTCCTCCGTTGCGAGCCTTGGTCATGTTGTTGAAGCCGCTCCGCCTGGCTGCGCGTGCGTTCGCGCTGAAGCTGTCTCCCCGTCGCATGGCCGCCGGACTGGCCCTCGGCACCGCCGTCGGCATGGTGCCCAAGGGGAATCTGACAGCCGTGGTGTTGATGGCACTGCTGTGTGCATTGCAGGTGAATCTGGCTGCGGGATTGGTGGCGGTGTTCGCCGTTTCGATGCTGGCCCCGCTGGCAGACCCGCTGTTTCATGAAATCGGGCACGCCGTGCTGACAGCGGACCGGCTGCAGCCGATGTGGACATGGTTGTTCAGCCGCCCGGTTGTGCTGTGGACCGATTTGAACAATACGGTCGTGATGGGGAGCTTGCTCGTGGCGCTGGTGTCGGCGTACCCGGTGTATCGAGTGACGTCACCGTTGTGTGAGCGGTACGTGCCGGTGATTTCGGAGAAGGTGCGGAAGTGGAAAATCGTGTTGTGGCTGGCGGGGGCATCGGTGACGGATCGGATTGGTGCGGCGAGCGATTGAGCCGGTCCCCACGGGATGTGACCCATGGGCTTGTGGGCGTGATTGGAGAACCTCATGTTGCGTTGGAGTTATGTTGTCCCGCGAGCGCTGATCGTGGGTCTCGCGTGGGTGTTGCTGGCGTACGGGCTTGATCCGCTGCTGCGGTACGGCGTGATTACAGCGGGTGGCTCGACGGTCGGTGCAAAGGTTGAAGTAGCGAATCTGACAACACGGTTGTTTCCTCCCGAGTTGCACCTGACGGGAGTCCAAATCGCCGACCCGGGGCGGACGAGCGACAACCTGGTCGATTTCGGCGAACTGCGGGTCCGGCTGGAGGGCGATCCGCTGTTGTACAAAGAGTACGTGATTGAAGAGGCGACACTCGAAGGACTGCGCGTCAACGCCGACCGGCTGAGCGATGGGGGTCTCGAAGAATCCGACGATGCCGGGAATGGCGGGTTGAACCTCGACCCATTGCAAGAACAACTCGAACTGATCGGTCTGCGGTGGTACGACGAGCTGGCCGCCGTCGCCAAGCGGGAACTCGACCCGCAGCAGATGGAGACTGTCCAGGTGGCTGCGTCGGTCGAAGCGGAATGGAAGCAGCGGCTGGAGACCATGAACGCCCGTCTCGAAACCCTGCAACAGCGGATCGACGAGATGCAGGGCGTCACCAAGGCGCGAGGCAAAACGCTGGAGCGACTGGCCGTCTACACGAAGGCGTCGGACGATTTGAAGTCGTTGCTCGCGGATTCGCAGCGGTTGCGGGATGAGATTCGTCAGATGCCGGATCTGGCCCGCCGGGACGTCGCAAGGCTCGATGAGGCGCGACGGAACGACACGGAGCGGCTGAAGCAGCGGGCCCAATCGTTGCCGCTCAACGGAGAGGCGATTTCGAAGTCGCTGCTGGGTCCGCAATTGCACGAACGGTTGCAGGAACTGAGCCGCTGGATGGGTTGGACGAAGCGGTATCTGGCGGCCGGCGAGGCGGCCAAACCGGGGCTGCCGGTCAGCCGCGGCGAGTGGATCGAGTTTCCCCGAGAGGGGCGTCATCCGAGATTCGTGCTTCGCTCATTGACGCTGTCGGGCGAAGCACGCCATCAGGGACAGCCGTTCGCCATCACCGGCAAAGTACAGGATGCGTCGTCCGACCCGCAGTTGCATGGGCAACCGACCCGCTGGGAATTCATGATGGCCGGTCCCGATCCACTGTCGATCGCGGGAGTTTCCGACTTCACACGGGCGCCGGCGGTGCACGATGTGACGCTCGACTGGCGGGCCGCACGTCCGGTCGAGATGATGGTCGGCGAGGAAGACCGACTGGGCTTCCGGTTGGCAGCCGCATCGGTGACGTGCGACGGTCGGTTCCGGTTGGAGGGAGAGCACCTCTCCTGCGAGCTGCGGCTCAGGCAGCAGCCGTTGGCGGTGTCGTTGACGGACACTTCGGAAGCATTCGCCCAGCGCTGGGTCGCGCCGGCCCTGCGAACGATCCAGGGATCGGACGCGGTCCTGTTTGTGACCGGGACGCTGGAGAACCCCGAATGGCGAATCGAGTCGGACCTTGGCCCGCAGATCGCCCATGGTTTTCAGCAGGTGCTGGTTAGTGAAATCGACGCCACCCGAACCGCCCTCATCCAGAAAGCGGACGGAATCGCGCGTGAGACGATCGACATTCTCCCCAGCTTCGCCGACCGGGAGGCACGGGCCCTGATGGCCGAATTGGCGAGCAGCGAGTCGCGGGCCAAACAACTGACGACCCGGCTGACCGGCGGACAACTGGGCGGCAAGCTGGATCTCGGACGTTTGTTGCGCCGGTGAATGACACAGGACAGACACCCGGTGTCGCGGAGTCCGGAACGCTCTCGACGGGACTGTCAGGCAGGTTGTCCGCTGTCTCGTCGCTGTTCGTCACAAGGAAGGCAAAGGAAACGCGGATCAAGCGGATGGGGGCAGATTGCAGCGGATCATGGCAGACCAGCAAACCGAACCGCCCTGATCGGGCGGGGTGGCCCAGCCGGCGAGGCTGGGTCGCGAAGCGACAGGACGTCGCCCAACCCGAGTTCAGACGCTTCAGACCGGTCGTGAGCGGAGTGTAAGGCCTTCTGTGCCTGCGGCACCCAGCCGGTTCGGCTGGGCCGCCCGCGCCGATGAAATTCTCACCGCGTGAACGGCAGCGGCTGTTTGCTGCTCGCGCCGGGGACTTCGCGGACCAGTTGGGGGACGGCGTAACCGGGCAGTTGGGCGCGGAGTGTGCCGATGAGTTCGAGGGCCCGTTCGTCGGGAACCTCGAAGTGAGCAGTGCCCTGAACGCGGTCGAGTTGGTGCAGATAGTAGGGCATCACGCCGAGGTCGACGAGCCGCTCGCTCAGCGCCGTCAGGGTCGCCGCATCGTCGTTGATGCCGCCGAGCAGGACCGTCTGGTTGAGCGTCGGGACGCCGGAGGTGACGAGCAACCGCAGTGCGTCGGCGCAGTCGCCAACAATCTCGGCGGGATGGTTGGCGTGCACGACCATGATGGGCGTCAGCCATGGGTGTTGCCGCAACAGGCCGATGAACGGCCCGGTGATGCGGTCCGGCAGCACGATCGGCAGCCGGCTGTGAATTCGCAGTCGCCGTATGTGCGGGATGTCGGCGATGCGGGCAATCAACTGTTCGAGGCGTGCGTCGGTCAGCATCATGGGGTCGCCGCCGCTGAGAATGACCTCGTGCAGCGACCGGTCTTCGATGAGAACCTTCAGCGCCGGCTCCCAGTCGTCGAGCCGGCGGGGTTCTTCGCCATAGGGGTAATGACGTCGGAAACAATAGCGGCAATGGACGGCACAAGAGCCGGTGGCGATGAGCAGCGCGCGGCTGTGGTACTTGTGCAACAGTCCCGGTGCCCGCCGAGCCGCGTCATCGCCGACCGCGTCGGCTGCAAATCCGGGGGCGTCATCGAGCTCTGCACCGAGTGGCAACACCTGTCGCAGCAGCGGGTCGTCCGGATCGCCGACGGCCATTCGCCGGAGATAGCTTTCGGGGACCATCAGAGGGAAAAGTGCCGCTGCCCGGCGGGCGTCGCCTTTGAGGTCGTCGGAGAGTGCGAGCCTCGCGAACAGTGCGTCGACATCGCGCACGGCTGCCGCCAGCGAGTGGTGCCAGTCCGGGCTGTTGGTTTGGGACTTCTCGCCGAAGTCTGCCAAGATGGGAGGCGGATTCCCATCATCCCCGCCACTTTGCTCCGGGCAGGCCCTTCGTGCTGTGCGCGATATTTCCCCGCTGGGGGCCATGTGCTATCCTCACCGCCGCGTTTCTCGAAGCGTCAGATTGCTAAAGCGTCACATTCTTAAAGTGTCACGTTCTTTACGCGTCACAGTAGCGAACCTCAAGGCGAACGACCAATGGCTACGATCAGCGTCGGTGATTTTCGAAAAACTCTCAAGGTCCTGCTCGACGGGCAGCCGTGCGAGATGCTGTCGGTCGAGTTCAAAAAGCCCGGCAAGGGGCAGGCTGTCTATACGACCCGTATCCGCAACTTGCTTAACGGCAAGATCTACGACAACAAATACCGCAGCGGCGATTCGCTGGAGTCGGCCGACGTGCGCAACGCCGACGGGATGTATTCGTACTTCGACGGCACCGATCACATCTTTATGGACAACGAAAGCTTCGAGCAAGTCGGGCTTTCGGCTGCGGTTTGCGGCGACCAGATGAAGTTCATCCCCGAAAACACCGAGTGCGGCCTGCTGTACTGGAACAACCAGCTCATCGGCGTCACCCCTCCCAAGCACATCACCCTTGAGATCACCTATGCCGAGCCGGCCGCCCGGGGCGACACGGCGACCAACGTCACCAAAGCGGCGACGGTCACGACCGGCGGCGAGGTTCAGGTGCCCGCCTTCATTTCCCAGGGCAACAAGATCAAGATCGACACAGAAACGGGTACGTACATCGAACGCGTCAACGAGTGACCGCACCGGTCGCCGCGGACTTGTGCTCGGACTTGTGCTCGGACTTGTGCTCAAGGGGCTCGTGGGATGAATGCTCCGCGGAGTGCTTGGGCGTCGAATTGCTGGGGGACTTCGCCGTCGGCGGCATACAGGTACAAAGCACCGATGACGATGGAGTTCAAAGCCGAACTGACCAGACTGACGAGCATGACGCCCAGGAGTCCGCACACCAGTCCCAGGACTCCGAGCACCATCTGGCCGTTGGCGAGGGCGATTCCCCCGAGGACCAGCGGGACGATCGCCGCCAGCATGCACAGAAACGTGATGATGCCGATGCCGAAGTTCGCGCTCAGCGACTCGCCCCACGACTTGCGCAGCACGGCGAAGGACCGCTTGATGGCGGTGAGCGGATCGGCCTTCTCCACGACCAGCACCGGGACGACAAAGTAGGTGGCAATCGACCACGCCCCTCCCAACAGGGCAGCAGCGATTTGGCCCGCTTTTTCCGAACGCGATTCGATGACGCGCAGGATGAGGCCCACCGTCGCACTGACCAGCGCCCAGGCGGCGATCTGCGGCAACCGGGACCCCGCGGCCTGCAAGCCGTCGCTGACGGTCGGATCGCCTCCCCGAAAACGAATGATCGCACAGGCGATGAGCGCCGTGTTGAAGAACACGATCACGAAGTAGTTCACAAAATAGAACGCAAACAGGATGACATACGCCATCGCGTCCTGCGGCGGTTTGCCATCCTCCATCACCATGCCGGCATACGGGCTGTTCCAGAGCGGAAGGGCAAAGCTGGCCAGCACGAACAGACAAGCGATGCCACTCATCAGCGGGAAGACCAGCAACTCCTTATCGAGCTTGAGAACCTGCCAACTGGCCTTGGCCAACTCCCAGCCATTTGCGATGCGGTCAAACATGTCGCGGCCTCCTCATGGTTGAGCGGGTGTGCGCCTGTGAGCGTAACGGGGATTGCCGTTTTCTGAAAGCCGGCAAGGAGCGTCACATGCCGATCGCTGCTCTTGCGTTACCTGATGGCGCCGATTAGACTTAGGGTAAGCTTCTTTCAACGCTGGGCAACGAAGAGGGACTTTCCAGTGCCCGACAGTCTGCCTTCGATCGATGCTGTTGCTGGCCTTTCGCCAGACGTCCTCGTTGAACAGGACATCGCATTCCTGAATCTGTGCGTCGCGGGCGGACTCCCCGGAACGGAATCGCTTGACGTTCCAAGGCTGCTTGACCGACTGGATGAGTGGGCGGGCCAGGTCAAGTTCGAGATTTGTCGGCACTTGTATCGAGTCGACCAGCAGTCATCGCAACCGCCGACGGAGTTCAGCTACGGCAACTCACTCGGACGGTTCTTCTGTTGGATGATGCTGCAAGTCTTGCAGGAAGACTGCGGCGTCGCTTACCACCCTGGCCGCAAATTCAAGCCAGACTTCTGCCAGCCGGAAGACCTGTTCATTCACGGGATCGTTGATGAGGCCGGCCAGGGAGGCACGTGCGCGTCAATGCCGGTCGTCTACGTGGCTGTCGGTCAGCGGTTGGGATTGCCCGTGCATCTTGTCGAAGCGCGTGGCCACCTGTTCTTCCGATGGGATGATCCCGTCGGTACGACCATCGAATGGAAAACTCCTGACCTGAATCTTTGGATTCCGCCGGACAGGTTCAATGTTGAAGGTGCCGGTGAAGGGATCGCCTACTATTCCGACTCCCATTACGTCCAGTGGCCAGAACTCTGGACGGAAGACGACTTCAAGCATGGCCAGTACCTCAAATGCTTGGACGCGAAGCGAGCCGTGGCCAGCTTTCTCGTCCAGCGTGCTGAGTGCTTCTACGAACTCGGCTGCTGGGAAGAATGCCTGAAAGCGATCTACTACGCGCGGCAACTCGCCCCTGACGACTCTCGCTACGAATGGCTGCACGCCAAGCGCACGAAGCAACTGCAAGCTCACGAGCGGTCGCTGGAATTGCTCCACGAGTTTGAATTGGAATCGCAAGAGCGAAAGCGATCGCTGCCCGGTGTGCCCGGCCATTCACCGAACTGCTGCTGCGTCCAATGTGGGCAAACCAGACTGGTTGCCGAATCCCGTCCAACTCCGCCGCACGGGCCAAGCTGTCAGTGCTGGAACTGCCGGACAGCACGAGCAGCGGCTGCCGCTCCGCCGGGGATGCCGGGACACTCTGTCACTTGCCAGTGTGCAGGCTGCGCCCATCAGCGAAATCTGTCGGCGATGGGCGTGAAGCAACACGCCACCATTGCCTCGCCGCACCGCCCATCGCATTCCCGAATACCCTCGCCCCATACGCTACCGGCCGCGCCGAACCCACCGTTACTCGATATGTCATAAGGAGACAGACATGTATATGCCAACTCTTGCCCGATTCACAGCTCGCGATCCACTAATGAATGACGAAGTCGTAGTGATGTCACCATATCATTACGCATATTCCAACCCAACGAACGTGAGTGATCCATCCGGTAAGCAACCTGGAGAACCGTTACCCGACAATCATGTTAACTGGACGTGCAAGCCTCCTCGTGGAAGAGGAGGACGTGGCGGATACAATTTGGATAATTCTGTCCACCGATACATAGTGTTTATAAACACTTGTTGTGAAATGGAAGTGACGGTCCGCGTCCGCGCACGCCGTTGCTTTCGTCCTGGGACGAATGAGACTGGCAATGACAAGAAAGATTCGCAGAATTTCTATACAGAAGTCGTCATCAGGACAACAACCACTCCCGAATCTGGGATTTGTCCAGACGGAAGTGATGAATACGACATTGCATGCCGTGTTTTTCCCGGTAGATTCATTTCACGACTGAGGACGGAATTCCCGGGGAATATGTCCTGGCCCGATCCTGATTCAGATGAGATGAGCGACTTGGAGCCGATTCCGCAAAACGCTTGCGACGCTGTTAAGAAAACGGAACCGGGAAGGTCTTAAATAGGGTGACTCATGACTTCTCTGACTTCGCTGTGCTTGATGCTGTTTCTCCCTACGACGTTTCCAGGACCAAATACGGACACTTCTGGATTTGGTCAATTGACTGCTACGGAAGCTCTTATCCGGCAGGAAATTGTTAGGCTTGGTGGAGACTGGGAGTCGGGAACCCGACCACAACTTGTTGGATATCTTGGACCGAAGTTTCAGTCTCGCCATTTCGAAATGCTCACTCACCTTCCCAACGTCGCATTCTTTGCAGCTCATGATACTGAATTCGACGGGTACGGACTGAGTTGCATTTCTCGAATCAGAAATATTGGTGTCATTGAAATCGTAAGGTGTCGTGTTTCGACCGGATCGTTGTCAATTCTCCGAGCGAATCGGCAACTGACGTCGCTTCTGGTTGAATCGGCACTTGTTCGGGACGATTTTTTCGAGGACTTCTCTGAGCTTGTAAACTTAAGAACGATCGATTTCGTGGACATGTATATTCCAGATGTTCTTGTTGATGAGTTAGCAAAAATGAATTGGTTGAAGGAATGTGGTTTTACGAACTGTCGTGGGTTGAGCGAAGACGCAATGTTCCGCTTGAAGAAGGCTCTGCCACATACTGAATTTTAAAAGGCGGTAGGGGCGTGCCTGCCGATCGACGGTGCGTTCGGATTGCGCGATCAATGCTGGCACTGCTTCGGCGTTCGACATCAAACGAATGCACATCATTCTTCGGCGGCCACGCACCCTACGACTGTTCTTGAAAGGATGCAAATGAGTCGTCATGGAAAGCTATCACTGGTCGACTTTGCAGGATGCATGCTTTTCATCGAGAGGTGGGGGAGTGCTTGGGATGATTCCGATGAAGTGGTTCCAGTGGTCCTAACCGTCGTCCAAGCTGGCGGCGAGAGTCATGTCAAGTTGGCTGTGCGTGACCTTGCGGTCCTAGCAAAGCAATTCACCTTTGTGAAAAATAAAAAACCGGACTGCCAGGTTCGTGCAGTAACCGGAAAAGTTGAACTCAAGCAAGGCGACTGTTCTGTCACCGCAAAGAGCATATCGACCAAGTTCCAGAACGGAATTCTGTCGAAAAATACATCACCAAATCGCGTCGCAGAGCTACTCTTTCAGATGGCAACCGGTCAGATACGGAAGGGTGAATGAGACTATTGCACTGCTCGCGAGGGCGGCCCAAATGTCCCTGTGTCTGGGCGCCAAAAGCTCGACGAGAGTTACTGTTATGCGACCTCGCCAGATGACGGCTCTCTGGCCACTCCGTGCCCGGTGCGGAGGACAGGCAAGGAGAGGCGGGCAGAGGTTGGCAGCGCGACACGCGTCTATCGGGGGGTTAACACCCCCCGCTCGCCTGTTTCCTATAACCGGTCGGTGATGCGGTCGATGAGTTGTAGGAGATCGTCTGTGATGCCGGTCGTGACGCGAGTGGGAGACGTTCCCCCGGCGGCTGCCTGTTGGCGTTGTTGTTGGTCGCGGACGGTTTTGATTTCCTTTGATTCGCTCGCATCGAGCCAAAGTCCGCGGCAGTGGCCGCACATGTCGACGGTGACGACGGTTCTTGGAAAGTTGAAGACGAACATGCGGCGCAGACACCGCGGGCAGAGTCGTTCCGAGGGGGCTGAGGCGTCGAGCACGTGAAGTTCGCCCGCAGCGACCGTCATCAGCCGCTGCAATTCGCCGCCGTCGTACCACACACCTTGGCAGCGGTCGCAAACGTCCAGCCGCACCCCTTCGTCGCGGATGGGCTTTTCGCGAAGAGAGTCGTCAGCACAGTGAGGACACCTCATGGTTGGCTCCTGATGAATTGGTCGGGCGGCGCGTTTGCAGCGACGCGAAACGTTGGCTGCATGGTACGCGAAGGAGCCGCGAACCGGCATCCCGGAACCCCGAGAAGCCGGACTGATGGGCACTGTTCCGCATTGCGATTGTACGTCTCATCCCGCTGGCTATGATGTGCCCAGCCTGTTGACATCATGTCCGCAAGACCGTCGTGCTGCCGGGAGCTGCTTCGTGATTCGTGCCTACCGTCCTGACGATCTGGAAACGCTCAAAGCGATGACCGTCGTCTGCTTCGACGGGGTCTCGATCGATCAGAATATCGAAGCGAAACTCGGTCGCTTTGGCGATCGTGACTGGAAGGCCCGCAAGGCCGAGCACATTCGCGAGGACGCCGCCGCGAATCCCGAGGGGATTCTGGTCTATGAGGCCCAGGGCAAGATCGCGGGCTATATCACCACCCGCATGGACCATGACAACCAGATCGGGCACATCCCCAACATGTCGGTCTTGCCCGCGTATCGCGGACAGGGGGTGGGCAAAGCTCTCTTGACGGCAGCACTCGATGCGTTCGAGCGGCAGGGGATGACAGCCGCCCGCATTGAAACCCTTGAGCAGAACGACGTCGGCCAAAGTTTTTATCCCCGCGCGGGCTTTCGGGAAGTGGCCCGTCAGATTCACTATGCGATGGCCCTCAAAGATCGAAAACTGTAACGAAGACCGGAAACAGTGAGAGCGCCCGACGAGAGAACATTTCGATGAAGTACCAATTCGGTCGTTGTGAATTCGAGGCGGAAAGCAAGTATCTCACACTGCGCATGCGCGCGAGCAACGACGTCCTCGACGACACGCATGCGCTGCGGGAGCGGCTCGACGCGGACGGGTTCCTCCTGCTGCGAGATCTGCACGACCGGGACGAGGTGCTTGAGGCCCGTCGCGAGATCCTCACTGTTATGGCAGAGGAAGGCCGGCTTGACCCCGATGCTTCTTTGATGGACGGTGTCGCACATCCCGATCCGAAGGAAGTCGCCACGTCATCCGTCCGGGGCCGCGAACATCTCAAGACCGACTCGCTCAAACGAGTTGTTTACGGACGCCGTATCAGGACCGTGTTCGAGCGGCTGCTGGGCGGCGACGTGATGAGTTACAACTTCCAATGGTTGCGGACCGCCGCCCCAGGCGCAGCGTCGCCGATCCATGCCGACGTCGTCTATATGGGGCGCGGCACGCACGGCCTGCTCACCTGTTGGACGCCGCTGGGCGACATCACCCCCGACATGGGGCCGCTCGTCGTCTGCCAGAGCTCGCACAAGTGGCGGAACGTGATCGAAACCTATGGGCGCAGCGACGTCGACCGCGACCGCACGCAGGGCGTATTCACCAACAATCCCGCCGAACTGGTCGATACATTCGGCGGCCGCTGGGTCACGACGGCCTTCGCTACGGGGGACGTGGTGATCGTCAACCTGTTCAACCTGCACGGCTCACTGACGAACTGCTCCAACAGATACCGCATTAGTTGTGACACCCGCTACCAGCGCACCGACGAACCGGTGGACGACCGCTGGTCCGGCACGCACCCGAAAGCACACGACGCCTTCTGGTCCCCGGAAACGAAGCTGGAATCGGTCGAAACGTCCCGCGCCCGCTGGGGGATCTGAGCCGGCCTTCACGCCCGCTCCGCCCCCTTCCCGCCAACAATTCCTTTTTTGGAGTGACGGATGAACTCTCCCCGGGATGACTATCAGGAGAGTCCGCTGGCCAAGACGAAGATCGTGGCCACGCTCGGCCCCGCTTGTAACTCTCCGGACATGCTGCGGCAGATGGTGGTCGCCGGCGTGGACATCTTTCGGCTCAACTTCGCGCATGGCAGTCACGAAGTGCTCGCGGAAAGCGTCACAGCCATTCGGCAGATCGCCGCCGAACTCGGCCGGCCCGTCGGGATTCTCGGCGATCTGGGCGGACCGAAAATTCGTCTGGAGGACTTGCCCGGAGGATCGCTGCGAGTCGATTGGGGCGAACGATACTCATTCGTTCACGAAACCGATCCCGAGGATCCGACCCAGTTCAGCACGACGTACGACGGTTTGATCGACGACCTGAAGGTCAATGACCCAGTGCTGCTCGCCGATGGCACCGTCGCGCTGCGCGTGGTCGAGAAACACGCCGACCGGGCGGTGTGCGTGGTCGAGCAGCCGGGACTGCTCCGCAGCGGCCAGGGGGTCAATCTGCCGGGAGTCGATTTGCGCGTGCCGAGTGTCACCGAAAAGGACCGGGCCGATCTCGCCTGGGCAGTCGCGCAAGGACTCGACTTTATCGGTCTCAGTTTCGTGCGGCGGGGGGATGACATCCACGAATTGCGGCGGCTCATCGGCGAGCTCGGACCGGAGCACCTGCCGTTCATCGTGGCGAAGATCGAGAAACCGGAGGCGGTCGTCGCACTGGAAGGCATCCTGACGGAAGCGGACGTCGTCATGGTCGCGCGCGGCGACCTGGGTGTCGAGATCGACATTGTGCGCGTGCCGGCGATTCAGAAGCAGATCATTCGCGAATGCAACCGGCAGCGGGTCCCGGTGATCACCGCCACGCAGATGCTCGACAGCATGCAGCACAACCGGATACCCACCCGGGCCGAGGCGAGCGACGTGGCCAACGCGGTCCTCGACGGCAGCGACGCCGTCATGCTTTCCGGCGAAACGGCCATCGGCGACTACCCGTTGCTGTCGGTCGCCATGATGAGCCGCATCGTTCAGGAAGCGGAACCGTTTGTCGTTCCCCACAAAGAGCTGCCGATCGGCGTGTCTTCACGGAATGCCGCCACTCAGATGACCCGCGCCGTGACCCTCGGCGCGATGCACGCCGCGGAACAGCTCGCCGCGAACCTGATCGTCGTCCTCACGCGCAGCAGCAAAACGGCGATCGCGGTTTCGGAGCTTCGCAGCCCCATCCCGATTCTCGCCCTCACCGACAGTCCGCGCACGGCCCGGCGGCTCTGCGTCGCGTGGGGAGTCACAGCGCTCGTCACGGACGTCTGCCAGAAACCCCCGGAATGCTGGATGGATTCGGTCGTCGAATGGGGACGGCAACAAGGCATTTTGGAAACAGGACACCGCGTCGTCCTCGTCGGCTCAACCGACTGGACACAACCCGGCAAAGACTTGATGCTGGTGCACACGGTGGCCGAGTGATCTGTCAACGATGGAATGATGGTTCGAGCCGGTGAAGTTCGATCTTCGCGTCAGTGGCGGATGGAGGAATGAACGGAGCCTCCGCGACGTGATCCTCCTTGTGCCGCGGAGAGCCTCGGTTCCCTCCCCCAAGAGAAGTAAGGCCGCAAGACAAACAGGTCTCGAAACAGACTCTCAACCATTTGATCCGAAGCAACTCACCCGATGACCGATCACCACGCATCACTCAGCGACGATCGGCGGCCGTTCCGCCCGAACTACCTCCGTGTCTGGACGACGTTCCTCCGCAACTCGCTGGTGCGGGAGATGACGTTTCGCGCCAACTTCTTAATCACGGTGGTCACGCGGTCATTGTGGTTCTGCACCCAGATCTTGATGTTCGAAATCATTTACGGTCATGTCGACGCGATCAAGGACTGGTCGCGGGACGAGTATTTCGCCTTCATGGCGACCGGCATGCTGGTGAACGCGATCGTCGAGACGATGTTCATGCCGAATTGCGCGAATTTCAGCGAGCTAATCCGCACGGGGGACCTCGACTTCGCCCTGCTCAAGCCGATTGACACGCAGTTTCTGGTGTCGTTCGAGAAGGTCAGCGTGCCCATGCTGGCCCAGGTGCTGCTCGCCGGAGGCTTGTTGGCGTACTCGTTGTCTCGACTCGATGTCACGCTCACGGCGGGGCGCGTGGCCATGTACCTGCTGCTGGTGGGCGTCGCTGTGGCGTTCTTCTACAGCCTGATGATCGCGCTGGCCAGCACAAGCGTGTGGTTCGGCCGGAATCAGGGACTGTACGACTTCTGGTTTTACATCACGGTTTTCGCCCGCTACCCGCAGGGCATCTGGCGGGAGCAATCGTTCGGCGGCGAGGTCATCTGGTTCGGGTTTTCGTTCGTGATCCCAATCCTGCTGGTGATGACGGTTCCGTCCCGCATCCTGCTGGGCAAGGCGCTCGATCCGTCATGGGCCGTTGTATTCGTCGCGCCGGCGATTACGCTCGTGCTGCTGTACGGCTCCCGCCGCATCTTTCAGTGGTCGGTAAACAACTACCGCAGCGCGAGCAGCTGAGCGGTGTTTCCGTTGAGCACCGCTTCAGTTCATCGGCGAGTGCAGTGCCATCGTGAGTGTCTCGGCATCCGCAGCGGCGGAGATCGTTTCGGCACTCGGTGCCAGGGAGCTGATCGGGAACGCGGTCGCAGATTCCCGATCTGACCGGTCCCCCGACGTTGCTGCTTGATCCGCCTGCCCCACGGCTCGGAGGCGTCAAATCGCAGCGGTCAACACAGCATGACGCCCGGTGCATGCGCAATACACCGACTCGCAGGGGCTTGGTACATACACCCTGCAGTTCGACAAGAAACGGTTGCAAAACACCAAGCTGCCAAGACAAGCGAAAGCTTGGACCCCCAACCCGGACGGCGAGACCCGGAGGGTCGCTATGTGCCTTCGTCGCTTTGCGTAACGAACCGTCCGCCGCTGATGAACATGCCGTTGTCACACGGATGGCACCACTCGATCAGGACGCGGTAGCTGAACTTGCGTGTTTCGCTGGCCATGCGGACGGTGACCTCACCCGGACTGACGGATCCACGATGGAACAACCCGATTCCGTGGCGGCTGATTTCTCGCGTCATCGCGGAAATCGTGTTGCCGCGCGAGGTGGTCAGTTCAGCGGGGACCGACAGTTCCAGTCGCTCCGCCTCACGGCCATGCTCGGAATCTGATTTCCCGATGCTTTCGAGAACGGCACGCAGGTCGCTGAGGGTCGGGCGACTCCACAAGTCATCAGACATTTCTTGGGCTCCGGCAGTTTCAGTCAGTTGACGCCCAAGTATAGAACCGAATCCCGGAAGGGTCGGATTCGGTGCGACGTTGGTGGCTCCACGACTGCGGAGCGTCCCGAACTGCCAGCCGCAAGTGTTATGACCGCTACGAACGTCACTTGCGGCGGAACCTGAACGGAGCGAACCGTGACGATCGTCGGAGCGGCATCGGGACATCTGCTCAATGGCGGGGGTGGCTGGGGCGATCCGAAATCGATGATTGGCCGGCCGCTTGGAGTCCTGGGACTGTGGACGGTGAGCGAACCGCGTCACGGCCCCGGTGTGCGGACTGAGGACACGCGTCCGTCGCCGCAACAAAGCCGCAGCCACGAGGAAATGAGCGAGCAAATCCATCGAACGGATGCCCCCGAACGGCATCACGTCGCTGACGTCTTGGGGGGCGCCTTTCGTGAGATAAGACGCATGGCCGCCAATAGCAGGATGAGTCCGCCGATGAACCACGGGATTTGGGACGCCCATCCTGAGCGGACACCTTTGGCTCGCAGGGGTGCCTTGCTCCCCGATCCTCGTTGCTGTTGGGGAGAAGCGGCCGTCTCTAATTCGAGCAGGAGCGGAGGAGCCCCGGCAACTTGAACCGGTTCACGATCCTCAACCTCCGCCGACCGCGTCGTTGAAGGCGCCGGCGTGAGCCAGTTGTCAGCGGAGCGGGGCTCCAGGATGCGCATCTGACGGGAGCCGACATTCGAGAACCGGGACGAATGGCCGTCGTTGGCCAGCAACGAGATCGCGTGGGCGGCGCCGGAATCACCATCCATCACCGGCGGATTCGTGCTCTCCGCATGCTTCAGAACCGAGAGGCCGTCAACGCGACCGGGCTCGTCCGGCCAAGTGAAGCCACTCATGAAGTCGGTGCCCGGTCGGTTTCGGCGCATGGTACCGGTTCGAATTCGCTCGACGAGTTCGTCGGATGCCGCCGAAAAGCTGTCGTCGATCGGCGCCAGCAATCGAACACCGCCGTCGGAGGTAATCGGCTCTTCGCGAGTCGCCACCGCCTCAGTTGCGTGCACCAGTTCGACGTCTTCGTCCTCCGGAGAATCTGTCCATCCAACGTTTTGGGCCGCTTTCTCCATCTCACCAAAGTGAGCATCAACCGATGGGGATGAATTGGCACGGTCGCCGCCGGTCTCGCCCTCTCGCGATGTCCGGGGAAGCTTCTCGATGAGGCGGTCGGTGTCGTTTTCGGTCGCCGCCGAATCTTGCTTCGCCACCACGGATTCGGCTCGTCGAGTGGCAGAGCGGGCCGTTTCTGCAACGGGGGCCGCCGCGCCGTGAGGACTCTGTGACGGAGGGGACTGCGGCGTCTCCGGCGTGTGTGCCCAGAAAGGCCGGTCAGAGGGACTCTCCTCAGTTTCGATGTCGGCAGTCGCTTGTTCGTCCAATCCGTTTAATTCTTCACGGAGCCGGGCCAAACGAGCGTCGAAGTCCTTGGTGAAACGAGCTTGGCTGCCATGTGTGCTCGTGGCTTGCCGCTGCTCGGACTGCGACTGGTCGCCGGATGTCCCCGGAGGTCCCGCAGCGACGGATTCGGCGGGTTGCTCCGTCGACGCCAGGAACGGGTCACCAAGTGCCGCGCCGAGGTCTTGTTCTCGCCGCCGCCTGTTGAGGATGGTGCCCAGAAGGCCCTCGGATTCGACGCCCTCGTGTCGCGAGTCGCCGCGGCTCACACGCACGATGGGGTGGAACCTTGTCTCTGTGTCTGAGGCAAGAAGCGGCCCCTCATCGTCTGCCGCCTGAGCCGTGTCCTCGTCCCATTCTCCTTGCGGGAGCGACTCATCGACGCCGCTCATGTTTTCCTGGAGTTTGCTGCTGATTTCGTGCGGACCTCGCACACAGCCGTGAACTGACAGACTCAGGACCGAGGTGGTCGCAAAGCCAATCGCAAGCACCAAGCGGGATGTGCTGCGTTCAATCCGTTGTCGTTTCACGAAATCTCCTCCGGTCGACCTGCGCAAAGTCGGCAGTTCTGTATCGACGGACGAAATTCCGTGTCATGAAACGATTCAACACCGGTTGACAAGTCGGCCTGTCATACCGATTTTAACACATCGGCTGGCCTCCTGGATTACCCAGTGCACCAAGTCAGCGGTCTTCGCATGACGCGCTGAGCAGAAACCCCGGTGCCGAATTCCGAGAACGCCCTCGATTGCGAGGGACAAGCAGTCCGCCGTCAGCGACTTGCCGTTTAGGAAACGGCAGCGTTGACGGGACAGCGGGGGGGGGCCGAGCGGCGAAGCCCAACTCGCCGCAGCGCTCCGGGGACACCGTCTTGAGACTGCCTCTGGTGAGCCAAGCGGCGAAGGGACGTCAGGAGGTTTCCGTCTCGCCGCCAGCCTGGTCCCAGGTCATCAACAGGTCTTGCTGCAACGTCAGCTTGACCTGTCCATCTTCTGAGGTCGCCTCGTCGAATTCGATCCCCAACTCGCCCAGCCTTTCCGCCTGCTCGCTGCCTTGCTCGACGGTCGAGTCGTCGCTGATCGCCCGCCACCACTGAAGGTGGGGCCAATCGCGGCGGACGGTTTTGAGGCACGTGTTCATCGCCCTCCCGGTCGCACCGGCACTAAAGCCCGCGCGTCGTGCGATGACCGAAAACGTCGCAACTTTGTCCGCCCGTTTCAATTCCCAAAGCAATTCGGCCACTTCGGCCGCGCGGGTGGATGCCATAGTGTCTCACTCCCCCATCAAACTGTTGCGACGTCCTGATGACCTCGCAGAAAAAAGAACCGCATGGAACACGTGCGAATCACTCGCTCAGGCCCTCAGGCGATCGGGACTCGGATCCTCTCGTTCTACAGTAATTCATGATCGGAAAAACCTCAAGCGGAACCTCTCGGTCGGCAGGGCTAACGCCTTTTCCATTTCGGGGTTCGTGCGTAGGATTGGTTGAGTTTACGGAGAGTCAACTTTTCTCAGGGAGGTTTACTTATGTCATCCGCCTGCGGGGAGAGCTTGTTGGCCTGTTGGTCGCAAGTCTCTGAT